>CAXNHL010000027.1:0-12221 GCA_964202105.1 Opitutales bacterium
CCGGGCCGGAAGATGGGCCACATCACCGTCACCGCGCCGACCCTCGAAGAAGCGATGCGTCGCGCCGAGGCGCTGCACGCCGCGCTCTGATCAGTCGAGCAGCTCCGGCTTACGGCTGAAGAGCTCGAGCGGAATCTGGCCGAGGCACAGGAACAGCAGCACCGCCTGGAAGACCGGGATGCGCGCCTTCATGCCCGCGGCCTGGGCGACGTAGTTCTTGGCCATGACTTCGGAGATCATCGCGAAGGCGAAGATGAGCGAGGCGACGCAGAGCACGACGAAGAGCCGGTTCCAGACCTTCGGCGACGTGATGCGGCGCCAAGGCAGGAAGAGCAGGCCGGCGTAGGCGATGAGGAACCAGCATTCGGCGCGCAGGGCTCGGGGGAAGGTCACGATCGCGGGATCCCAGCGCGGCGGGATCCGGGCGAAGCCGAGGTTCAGGCCGCCGAGCAGTTCGTTCAGGGCCATCAGCAGGCAGAAGACGCCGAAGCCGAGGGCGATGAAGCGTCCGTAGCGGATGCGTTGGGCGGTGTTCTCGTGCATTCGGGAAAGGTTGGGCGCGGCGGCGGCGGACGCAAATCCTCAGAGCGGACGGAACAGCGCGACGTCGCTCCACTCGCCCATGATGCGGCCATCCGCGCGGGTGCCGGCGCCCCAGGCGGTCTGGCACTTCGCTTCGAAATGGGCGCGGACGGCGTCCTGCTCCTTCGCGAGGATGCCGCTGAGGGCGAGCACACCGCCGGGGCTGACGGAATCGACGAGGTTGTCGGCGTAGATGCAGAGGACGTCGCTGATGATGTTCGCCAGCACGACGTCGGCTCGGCCGGTCAGGCGGAAGCCCTCTTCCAGGCCGGCGTGATGGAAGGCGACCGCTTCGTCGGCGATGCCGTTCTCCTCACGGTTGGCGATGCTGACGCGGACGGATTCCGGGTCGCGGTCGAAGCCGGCGATGCGACCGCAGCCGAGCTTGGCGGCGGAGAGGGCGAGGATGCCGGAGCCGCAACCGGCGTCGGTGACGGAGACCTGCGCGGCCGGATGCGTCTCAAGGAAGTCCAGCATGCGGATCGCGCAGAGGCGGGTCGTCGGGTGGTCGCCGGTGCCGAAGGCCAGACCGGCGTCGAACCAGATCACCGCGGCGTCGGCTGGGACGGCGTGCTTGCCGCGCATCCAGGCCGGGACCCAGTGGAGGCGTCCATGGTCCCACGGCTTGAGGTGTTCCTTGTATGCTTCTTTCCAGTCCTTGTCGGCCATGACGGTCTCGTCGTAGGCCTCGGGAAGTTTCTTGAAGGCCTTGCGCAGTCCGGTCCAAGCCTCGTCGGCTTCGGCCTTCGTGTCGAAGTAGCCCATCACGAAGTGCGGCTTCCCGGGGCCTTCATGGAAGAGCATCCAGGAGGAACGGGTGAGTTCGCAGAAATGGTCCTCCAACGGCTGGACCATGTCTTCGTGGATGGGGCACTTCAGTTCGATCATCAGGAAAGCGTCTCGCTCAGGCGGGCGATCACCGCGGGGAGCAAGGCGTGCTCGGCGGCGTGGATCTTCTGCGCGAAGGTCTCGAGGGTGTCGGCCGGTTCGCGGGCGACGCGGCTCTGGCCGAGGTGGCCGCCGCCGTCGATCTCGGCGTTGACCCAGTGGACGGTGCAACCGGCTTCAGGTACGCCGGCGTTCCAGGCCTGGCCGATACCGTCGAGGCCGGGGAAGGCGGGCAGCAGGCTCGGGTGGAGGTTGATGATGCGGCTGGCGAAGGCGTCGAGCAGGGGGGCCTTGATCACGCGCATGAAGCCAGCGAGCACCACCAAGTCGACCTGGGCGGCCTTGAGGGCGTCAGCCCAGGCCTGTTCGCGTTCGGGTGAGAACTTCGTCTTGAACGGGCCCGTGTCGAGGAAGCGGGCGGGCACGCCATACTTCGGGCCGAGCTCCAGCATCTTGCAGGTCGGGACGTCGCACCAGATCCCGACCACCTTGGCCTTGCCCAGCCGGCCTTCGGCCTGGGCGCGGAGGACCGCGTCGGCGTTGGAGCCGCGACCGGAACCGAGGAGGGCGACGCGCATGAAGGGGAAGGTGTCGGCGGGGACCGTCGCCTGCAAACGGATTTTCGATTTCGGACTTTGAACCGCTCGGCGAAAAGCCGAAGATGCGGTCACTGCTTCCCCATGGACCGCCGCGACTTCCTTCACCTCACCGCCTTGGGTTCGCTGGGCGCTTACGCTCTGTCCGGTTGCGCCGGCGGCGGTGGCGGCGGTTCGGTCAGCGTGCCCTCCGTGCGTCCTGCTTCCTCGGGTGGCGCGCCGACCGGCCGGGTGATGCTCGGCATCGACGTGCTCGCGGCTGAAGGTTTCGCCCGCCTGCAGGGTCTCCGCTGCGGACTCGTCACGCATCGTGCCGGCGTCAACGGCGCCGGTCAGCGCACCGCGGACGTGCTCGCTCGCGCGCCGGGCGTGAAGCTCGTGAAGCTCTTCGGGCCGGAACACGGCATCGACGGCGTGGCCAAGGCCGACGTCAAGGTGGGCCATGCGAAGGACACACGCACCGGCCTCCCGGTCTACTCTCTTTACGGCGCGACGCGTAAGCCGACCCCGGAGATGTTGTCGGGCCTCGACGCGATCGTCATCGACTTCCAGGACATCGGCGCGCGTTCGTATACCTACGTCAGCTGCATGCGCCTCGTGATCGAGGCCTGCTTCTCCCTGCCGCGCCCGGTGCGCGTCATCGTACTCGATCGACCCAACCCGCTCGGCGGCGAGAAGGTCGATGGTCCTTTCCTCGACCGCAAGTGGCGCAGCTACGTCGGCTCGTACGAGACCCCTTACGTCCACGGCCTCACCATCGGTGAGCTTGCCCGTTGGGCGGTCGCCACGCCGGGCGTGCTCGAGATCGACGAAGCCACCCGTCGTCGCGGCCAGCTCGAAGTCGTGACCATGCGCGGCTGGCGCCGCTCGATGACGTGGAACCTCACCGGCCTGAATTGGACGGCGACCTCGCCGATGATCGATAGCCCGCAGGCCGCGCTCGGCTACGCCATGACCGGCCTCGGTTGCATGGATTCCGGCTTCAGCCACAGCGCCGGCACCGGACGTAACTTCCGCTTCCTCACCTATCCGCGTCGCAAGGCCGGCGAGCTCGCCGCCGCCTTGGGGGCGTCCGTGCCCGGTCTCACGCTGCAGCCGCAGCAGCTCGCGGACGGCACGCAGGGTGTCTACCTCGCGATCACCGATTACGCTGCGTTCCGCCCTACGGCGATCTCGCTGCATCTCTTCCGTCAGGCCTGCGTCTGGGCGCCGAACCCGTTCGCCGGGCTCACCGGCGGCAAGCGCGAGCTCTTCATCAAGCACCTCGGCAGCGAGGCGTTCTTCGAAGAACTGCGCACGCAGGGCGCGCGGATCGACCTCGCCCGCTGGATGCGTCGCTGGGACGGCGACGCGGCGGCCTTCCGCGCGCGCACCGCTCCGTTCCGGATCTACGCCTGATCAGTAGGAGCGGCCTTCGCGCTTCTCCCAGTAATTGATGTAGGCCTGATTGAGCACGCCGAGACCGCCCGGCGTCGGGTAGTCGCCGGTGAAATACCAGTCGCCGCGGCTCGAAGGGCAGGCCTTGTGCAGCGACGCGATCTTCTGGAAGACCAGGACGAGCTCGCCCTTCCAGCCGCTCTTCGCGGGGTAGACGAGTTCGGCCGCCTTGGCGGCGATCTCTTCTTCGGTGAAGGCATCGTAGATGCGCTTCACGTGGTTGCGCATCTCCTTGGTCGGCTTCTTCGCCTGCGCGACGCAGTCTTCGTAGACTTCGCGGAGGAGGTCGGCCATGCCACGTTCCTTGCAGAGCGCGACGGCGGCCTGGAAGGCGAGGAACTTGCCCATCTCGGACATGTCGATGCCGTAGCAGTCCGGGTAGCGGATCTGCGGGGCGGTCGAGGCGATGACGATGCGCTTCGGGTTCGGGCGGGCGAGGATGCGGAGGATCGACTGGCGGAGCGTGGTGCCGCGGACGATCGAGTCGTCGACGCAGACGAGCGTGTCGCCTTCGCGCACGGTGCCGTAGGAAATATCGTAGACGTGCGAGGCCATCTGCATGCGGTTCTTCTCCTGGGAGATGAACGTGCGCAGCTTGACGTCCTTATGGGCGACCTTCTCGCCGCGCGGCCAGCCGCCGAGCACGAGCTTCTCGATCATGGCCTCGTCGAGTTTACCGGCGCGCTGCGCGGCGATCAGCTTCTCGCTGACCTGCGCACGGCGGCGTTTGCGGAGCTCTTCCATCAGGCCATACCAGGCAATTTCGGCCGTGTTGGGGATGTAGGAGAAGACCGCGTTGTCGTGGTCGTCGCGGATCTGGGCCAGGACGTCGTCGGCGAGGGCGGCGCCCAAGGCCTTGCGTTCGGCGTAGATCTCGGGGTCGTTGCCGCGGGAGAAATAGATGCGCTCGAAGGAGCAGTGACGGATCTCGCCCGGAGCGTGGAAGGACTCGATCGAGTGGCGACCGTCCGCTTTCATGATCAGCGCGTGGCCGGCCGGGAGCTCGTGCACGTCTTCCTGGCTCACGCCGACGATGGTCATCAGGGCGACGCGCTCGGAGGCGACGGCGATGAGGTCCTCGGTGCGGGCGTACCAGCAGGGGCGGATGCCGTTCGGGTCGCGGATGACGAAGCTATCGCCGTTGCCGACGAGGCCGGCGATGGCGTAGCCGCCGTCCCAGTTCTTGGCGGCGCGGCGCAGGACGTTGCCGATGTCCATGTGCTTGGAGATTTCCGCCTGCACGGCGGCGCCTTCCAGGCCCTGGTCCTTGAACGCCTTGAAGAGTCGGTCGTGTTCTTCGTCGAGCCAGAAGCCGATCTCCTCGAGGATGGACTGCGTGTCGGTCGAGTAGATGACGTGCGCGCCGCGCTGCGTGAGCGAGGCGTTGAGCTCGGCGGTGTTGGTGAGGTTGAAGTTGCCGGCGACGAGCAGGTTGCGGGTCGGCCAGATGGACTTACGCGCGTAGGGGTGGCAGGAGACCGAGTCGAAGTTGCCGGAGGTGCCGTAGCGCAGGTGGCCGAGCAGGAGCTCGCCGCCGAAGTCGAAGTGACGCTTCACCGTCTCGGGGAACTCCGGGACGATGACCGCCTCGCGCATCTTGTCGGAGTAGGCCTTGATCTGACGGGTGAAGATCTGGGTCAGGCCCTGGGCGCCGATCTCGCGGTCGCGGAAGAGGAAGGCCTCGCCGTTTTCGGAGCCGATCTTGACGCAGCCGATGCCGGCGCCGTCCTGGCCGCGGTTGTGCTGCTTCTCCATCAGGAGGAAGAGCTGGTTGAAGCCGTGCAACGGCGTGCCGTACTTCTCCTGATACCACTTCAGGTCCTTGGTCAGCCGGACAAGGGCAATGCCGCATTCGTGCCTTAAAGAGTCGCTCATCGCAGGCCTCGGAGTTTGCCCGCCCGGCGCGCGTCCTGTCCAGCGCTTACTATTAAGAGCGCAACAACCGGTCGAGCCGGGCGAGGCTTTCGCCGATCAGGCCCGCCATGTCGGCGTGCTGCCGGAAGGCCGGGTCCCGGTGGTATTCGGCCAGGCCGTCGGCGAGTTCCTTGGCTTTTTCGGGCGAGGTCAGGGGATTGGACCGCATGGCGGCCAGCAGGTCCTTGACCCGGTCGGGCGCGGCGAGGTGGCGGCGGTGGATCAGCGACTGCTCCTCGCGGCGGTACTGGGCGGCGGAAGCGGCGTTGATGTGCTTGGCGCAGAGCTGGGCGAACGGCCGGTTCTCCTTGAACGAGCCGGGGAGGTAGAACCGGAGGCGACCGTCGTAGCTCTGCTGGTCGAAGTCCATGGCGCGCACGCGGATAGCGGTCGCGTCGAAGTCCGGGGTGACGGCGATGACGAAATTATAGGCGCGCATGTCGCCGAGCAGGCGCACGAGGCAGCGTTCCTCGAACTTGATGAGCTCCTTGGCGAGGCGCACCGGGTGGTGGCCGTCGGCAGCCAGCCATTTTTCGGCGAAGATGTCGCCCGGGATGCCGGTGACGTGCTCCTCGACCAGCGTCTCGCCCCAGGTGAGGTAGAGCATGCGGTTCGGCGAGAGCAGGTGCTCGAGCTCGAGCCCGCAGACGCGCGAGGCGTCGCCGACCTTCACGTAGAAGTAGTCGTGGTTCTCGTTATACGCGTTGACGATGCGGACGCGGAAGGGCTGCGAATTGCCGAAGGAACAGAAGTCCACGCGGTCGACGTAGACGTGGCTGAAGACCTTCATGCCGCCTTCGCCGCGCAGGAGCGCATAGGTCTCGAGCAGGCCCTGCGAAAGCCGGCCCATTTCTTCCGGCGGATAGGCGACGGTCTCCCAGAGGGTGTCCTTGCCGCGTTCGAGCAGGGGCATCGCCGCGGTGAACTCGCGCAGCTGGGCGTAGGAGACGGGCAGGGGGACTTCGCGGCCTTCGCGCGACAGATAAGCGCGGAGCTCTTCGCCGATCGGATACGCCGGCTTGCGGTTGGTCCGCTTGAACTCGGCTTCGCTTCCGGCGGCGTCCATCGTCAGTCGAGGTTCGGCTTGGCGCTCGTCTCTTCGACCACGACCCGCAGCGGCGCGCCGGGATGGCATTCGGCGCGGTAGGCGATGAAGCCGCGGCGGTGTTCGTCGTAGACCGGCCAGAGCAACGTGCGGTCGGTCTCCGGCACGGCGACATTGCCGAGTTCTTCGCGCGCGAAGAAAGCGAAGCGGCCTTCGTCGATCGTCTCCGGTAGGGCCGTCAGCGGCTTGCGGCAGTCGAAGAGGAACATCAGCCAGTGTGACTGGGCTTCGTAGCCTTTCTCGGAGATCATGCCGAAGAGATGGAGGTCTTCGGTCGCGACGTTCACGCCGGTCTCCTCGAAGGTTTCGCGCACGGCGCACTCGAAAGGCGACTCGCCGAGGCCCATCTCGAGCTTGCCGCCGATCGGGCTCCAGCAGCCGAGGTTCGGGGCCTTGGTGCGCTGGATGAGCAGGAGGCGGCCCGCCTCGTCGCGCAGGAAGACGAGGACGCTGATCTTGAAGGGCAGGGCGGCGCCGGCGGTCATGGTCCCACCCTTGCGGGCGGAGTCCGGCGGCACAACCCCGGAGTGCGTTCAGGCGGCAAGGATGGCGTCGATCTGCTTGAGTTCCGCCGAGGCGAACGGCGCCGACGAAGCCGCGGCCACGCATTGCTCGAGCTGGGCGACCTTGCTGGCCCCGATGATGGCGGACGACACGCGGCGGTCCCGCAGGACCCAGGCGATCGCCATCGACGCGAGCGGCTGGCCGCGTTCGGCGGCGACTTCCGCGAGCCGGCGGACTTTCTCCATGCGCGCGGCGTCGAGCTGCTCGGGACGCAGGTAGCCGTGCGCCTTGCCGGCGCGCGCGTCGGCGGGGATGCCTTGTAGATAGCGGTCGGTGAGCATGCCTTGCGCGAGCGGGGAGAAGACCGCGCAGCCGAGGCCTTCTTTCTCGACGACGTCGAGCAAGCCGGCCTCGGGCGTGCGTTCGAAGAGGCTATACTTGGGCTGATGCATGACGCACGGCGTGCCGAGCTCGCGCAGGAGAGCGCAGGCCCGCGCGGTGTCCTCCGGATTGTAGTTGGAGATCGCGGCGTACAACGCCTTGCCCGAGCGGACCGCCTGGGCGAGCGCGCCCATGGTCTCCTCGAGCGGCGTGTGCGGGTCGCGCCGGTGGCTGTAGAACACGTCCACGTAAGGCAGGCCCATCCGCTTCAGCGACTGGTCGAGCGATGCGAGGAGGTACTTACGGGAGCCGAAATCGCCGTGCGGCCCGGGCCACATGGTGTAGCCGGCCTTGGTCGAGATGATGAGCTCGTCACGGTAGGCGCCGAGGTCTTCGCGCAGGATGCGTCCGAAGGTCTCTTCGGCGCTGCCGGGCACGGGGCCGTAGTTGTTCGCGAGGTCGAAGTGCGTGACGCCGAGGTCGAAGGCGCGCAGGGCGATCGCGCGCGCGTTGGCGTAATCGTCGACGCTCCCGAAGTTGTGCCACAGGCCGAGCGAGATCTTGGGCAGGTGCAGCCCGGATTTCCCGCAGCGGACTTGGAAAGACGGATGGGCGTAGCGCGCGGGGTCGGCCGGATGCATACGGGACACTCAATCGCGGCGGACCGCCGAGACCAGCGGAAAACCACGCGCGGCTTGCGCGGCGAGCGGTCCTCCGCACGGTGTCCGTCGATGCCCGAGCTCGCCGAAGTCGAATATTTCCGCCGCCGCTGGGACCTCGGCCTGGGGCGCAAGGTCACCGCCGTCCGTCTCAATCCCAAGGCGCGGATCGGCCGGGGGGTCGCTCCGGCGGCGCTGACCAAGGCCTTGGCCGGGGCGAAACTCGTCGAGTCCTTCGCCGCGGCGAAGCAGATGGCCTTCCGCTTCTCCGGGGGCGCCTGGCTCGGCGTCCATCTCGGGATGACCGGCCGCCTCGAAGCGGGCGACGCGGACCGCGAGCCGACGCCTTACGACCATTTCAAACTGCGGATGAGCGGCGGCAAGGAGCTGGTCTTCGTCGACCCGCGGCAGTTCGGCCGCGTCCTACTCTGGCAAGGCGACGGCGTCCCGCCGTGGTGGGAGAAGATCCCGCCGGCGATCCTCTCGCCGGAATTCTCCGTCGGCGTCGTCGAGGTCTTCCTGCGTCGCCGCGCCCGCACGGCGATCAAGCCGGTGCTCCTCATGCAGGAACGTTTCCCGGGCATCGGTAACTGGATGGCCGACGAGGTGCTGTGGCGCGCGGGCTTCCACCCGCAGGCCAAGGCCGGCTCGTTCGGACCGAAATCCGTCCGCAAGCTCCACGCGACCTTGCGCGAGGTCTGCGCCGAGGCGATGGACGTCATCGGCAAGGATTGGTCCGACCCGCCCGACACCTGGCTCTTCAATCATCGCTGGAAGGATGGCGGTCGCTGCCCGCGTTCGAAGAAGCCGTTGGTCCGCGAAGACGTCGGCGGCCGCACCACCTGCTGGTCGCCCGAGCGGCAGGTCCTCGGCGCCGAACGCCGTTGACCTTCCGCGCGGTCGGGCGAACTTGAACGCATGCGCGTCACCGGCGGCATCGCTCGAGGCATCCAGCTCCGCGTCCCCGCGCAGGGCGGCGTGCGTCCGGCCACGGATTATATCCGCGAAGCGGTCTTCAACTCGCTCGCGGCGTTCGTCCCCGGCACGACGGTGCTCGACCTCTTCGCCGGCACGGGCGCCTACGGACTCGAGTCCCTCAGCCGCGGCGCCCTGCGCGCGACGTGCGTCGACCAGCGCATCGGCGCCGAGCTTACGGCCAACGCCGCCGCGGTCGCGAAGTCGATGGGCGTCGCCGAACTGCCTTTCACGAAGATCACCGGCGACGCGACCAAGCCCGGCGTGGCCGCCGGCCGCTACGACCTGGTGTTCGCCGACCCGCCCTGGGAGCTCTGGCAGACGAAAGGCGCGGAGATCGCCGCGACGGCGGTGGGCTACGCCGAAGAAGGCGCGCACGTCCGCGTGATCCTCGAAGCGCCCGGTGGCTACGAAGTCCCGGTGCCCGAGGGATGGAAGCTGCGCAAGGTGATCGGCAAAGGCAAAGGCCAGCCCGCCGCGTCCGTGCTCGTCCGTAAGGCCGCGGAGTGATCAGCCGCCGACCGGCCGATGCTTCGCCCAGGCGCGCAGCTGCGCGAGCAGGAGCGCGCCGCCGACGAGCGCCGCGGCTTCGACGCGCAGGATGCGGTCGCCGAGATGCGCGAAAGCGAAACCCGCCGCGCGCAGCGTCGCGCGCTCCGCCTCCGCGAAGCCTCGCTCCGGTCCGATCGCGAGCACCGCCGCCTTCGCCGGCGTGGAAAGTTCCGGCGCGCCGGCGGCTTCATACGGATCGAGCGCGACCTTCCACGCGTCGCCCGCGACGAGCGCGACGGCTTCGGCGAGCGACGCGACGCGCGTCACTTCCGGCACGAGGGTCGAGCAGGCCTGTTCGGTTCCCTTGAGGACATGCTCGCGCCACTCGCCGTCTTTCCAGAGCGAGCTCGTGAGGTAGCCCGGGTCGCCTTTCGCCGACTCGAAGAAGATGATGCGTGCGGCGCCGAGGCTCGCGAGGTCGTGCAGGACTTTCTTGGCGGTCTGCGGGCGCGGGAGTCCGACGAGCACCGTGAGCGGCAGGCGCGCCTGCGCAGTTTTTTCCCAGGCGACGGAGAACGTGAGCTGCGGCGCGAGCGCGGTGATCGTCGCGAGGCCGCGCAGGCCGTGCTCGATGCCGACGTGGAACGAACCGCCGACGGCGAGTCCGACCGTCTCGCGCAGGTGGCGGGCGCGCGCATCATCGGACGGGAGTCCGCCGGCCGCTTCGTCGGAGGTGATCAGCACCAAGTTCACGGCTGCTAAAGTGAGCCGCCGACCCCGACTGGCGAGAGGGAAGGGCGCTAACGCTTGCGCGCGACCCCGACTCTTTCATGATGGGGCCATGGACCTTTCGGACTTCCGTAAAGAGTATGCCGCCCACGGGATCGACCGGCACGAGCTGCGCGAGGCGCCGTTGGCCCAATTCAAAGCCTGGTTTGATCAGGCCAAGTCCGCCGGCGTGGTGGAGCCCAATGCGATGGTCCTCTCGACCAACGGACTGGACGGTTTCCCCTCCTCCCGGACCGTGCTGCTTAAGGCCGCCGATGAACGGGGGTTCTCTTTCTTCACTAACTACCGCAGCAAGAAGGGGGACGAAATCGCCGCCAATCCCCGCGTGACGCTGCTTTTCCCGTGGTTCGCCCTGGAGCGACAGATTCACATAACTGGCTCATTGGTAAAGACTTCCGATGAAGAGTCGGTGGCCTATTTCGCCCGTCGCCCCTACGGTAGCCAGCTCGGCGCTCTGGCGTCCGACCAGAGTGATGTCATCGCCGATCGGCAGGTCCTGGAGTCGCGCCTTGCCGAGTTGCAGGCCAAGCACGCCGAAGGGCAGGTACCCAAGCCGCCGCACTGGGGCGGGTATCGCCTCATTCCGACCCACTTCGAGTTCTGGCAGGGCCGGACCAACCGACTGCACGACCGGTTCCAATACACCCTTAAGTCGGGGGTTTGGGAGATCGTACGGCTCTCGCCTTGAAGGCCGGATAGGATAAGCCCACCTTATAGGGATATCCTTGGGTGCTTACTCTGGGGCGGGGGGTGCTCGCAGGATTGACCATTCTTCACGGAATCGTTCACCAATCGGTTCCCGCGTCTAAATGCGCCCTCTTTTCTTCCTCAGTCTCCTGGCCCCGGCCTTCGTTCTTGCGAGCGAGGAAGGCGTCAATCCGAAGGCGACCGACCTCTTCGAGATCGGCGGCATCCCGGTCTCCAACACGATCCTGACCACCTGGATCCTCACGGCCCTCATCATCATCGCCATCCGCGTCCTCGTCGGCACCCCCAAGATCGTCCCGCGCAAGGGTCAGGCCCTGGTCGAGAACATGGCCTCCGGCTTGCGCGACGCCCTTGAACCGATCGTCGGGAAGAGCATGATCGGCAAGGTTTTCCCGACCCTCTGCGGCTTCTTCGTCTTCATCCTCCTGATGAACTGGAGCGGCCTGCTCCCGGGAGTCGGCACCATCAAATACGGCGAGCCCGGCCACTGGCTTGACGCCATCCGCCCGGCCACCTCCGACCTCAACACCACCTTGGCCTTGTCGGCCATCTCCTTCGTCGCCTGGACTTATTTCGTCCTGCGTTACGCCGGCTTCAAGGTGCTGATCTTCGATCTCTTCGGCAACAAGGCCGACAA
Organism: Opitutales bacterium; assembly: GCA_964202105.1. GTDB lineage: Bacteria > Verrucomicrobiota > Verrucomicrobiia > Opitutales > UBA953 > UBA953. The sequence continues at coordinate 11,668 of CAXNHL010000027.1, forward strand.
GAAGGAGCTGAGCTTCCCGATGTGGATCATGCTCAGCTTCATCTTCCTCGGCGTCGGCGGCATCGAGGTCGTCTCCATCGCCTTCCGCCTCATCTCCCTTTCGTTCCGACTCTACGGCAACGTCTACGGCGGCGAGAACCTGATCCACGCGCTCGGCGGCATCGCCCCGTATGTCATCCCCGCCGTCGCGGGCCTGCTCGAAGTCCTCGTCGGCCTCATCCAGGCCTTCGTCTTCACGCTGCTTTCCGCCGTCTACATCGGCCTCATCTGCAACCACGAAGGCGGCCACGACGAGGAGCACGCCCACTGACCTTTTCGCTTTCGAGGCGCGTGACCTGCCGGGAGTCCCCCGGCGGCGCGCCAAGGAAAAACCAAAAACAACACAACAACATGATCATCGCTGAAATCACTGGTTCCCTCCCTGCCGCCGCCGGCTGTCTCGCCGCCGCCATCGGCGTGGGTCTCGTCGGTGCCAAGGCCGTCGAGTCCGTGGGTCGCAATCCCGACGCGTCCGGCAAGATCCTCGTCCAGTCCATCCTGGGCATGGCTCTCGC
>CAXNHL010000028.1:0-11828 GCA_964202105.1 Opitutales bacterium
AAGCCTGACCTTTTCGCAATGACCGCCCCTCGCACCATCGGCATCGGCATCCTCGGCTTCGGCACCGTCGGCCAAGGCGTCTGGAAGCACCTGCATGAGAAGCAGGCCGACCTCGAATCGCGCCTCGGCGTGAAGCTCGACCTCCGCAAGGCCTCCGTCCGCGACCTGAAGAAGAAGCGCGCCGTCAAGATTTCCGCCTCGAAGCTGACCACCAACGTCAACGAGATCATCGACGACCCGAAGGTCCACGTGGTCTGCGAACTCATCGGCGGTACCACCAAGGCCCGCGAACTCACCCTGCGCGCCCTGCGCCTCGGCAAGGTCGTCGTCTCCGCCAACAAGGCCCTGCTCTGCGAGCATGGCCCCGAGATCTTCCAGGCGGTCCGCCAGCATGGCGGCCAGTTCCTCTTCGAAGCTAGCGTCGCCGGCGGCATCCCGATCATCAAGGCCATCCGCGAAGGTCTCGTCGCCAACCGTTTCGAGCTGATCGTCGGCATCCTCAACGGCACCTGTAACCACATCCTCACCCGCATGGGCGAGGACGGCCTCTCGTTCGCCGACGCCCTCAAGGAAGCCCAGGAACTCGGTTACGCCGAAGCCGACCCGACGCTCGACGTCGACGGCATCGACGCTTTCCACAAGGCCTCGATTCTCGCCTGGCTCGCGCACGGCAAGTGGGCGCCCTCCTCGCGCACGCTCGTCGAAGGCATCCGGAAGATCGGCCCGGCCGACATCGACTTCGCCCGCCGCTTCGGCTTCGCGCTCAAGCACCTCGCCGTCATCCGCCGCGACTTCAAGGCCAACTGGATGACCGTCGGCGTCTACCCTTCCCTCGTCCCGAACCGCGACATCCTCGCGCGCGTCTCCGGCGTCAACAACGGCATCACCCTCCGCGGTGACGTCGTCGGCGCCACCACGCTCACCGGCCGCGGCGCCGGCGGCGACGCCACCGCTTCCGCCGTCATCGGCGACATCGTCGACGCCATCGCCGCCCTCACCGGTGCGATCCCGCAGGCGCTCTCGCCCGAAGCCCTCGCCGCCCGCGAGAAGGCCGGCCGCGCCCTGCGCATGGCCTCGATCGACGAGATCGTCTCGCCCTTCTACCTGCGCCTCTCGCTGCTCGACAAGGCCGGCGTCTCCGAAGGCATCTACCGCATCTTCTCGAAGCACAAGGTCTCCATCGCCCGCGTGATCCAGTATGAGCACCCGAACCAGGGTCGCGGCACGGTCACGCTCTCGACCTATCCGGTCAGCGAACGCAAGATGTCCGCGGTCTTGACAGAATTGCGCCGCCTCAAGACGGTGCTCGAGGAGCCGGTCGTGCTCCGCATCTTCTCTCCTGAATCCTGATCCTCCGGTGGCCCTCATCGTCCAGAAATACGGCGGCACTTCCGTCGGTAACGTCGACCGCATCCAGAACGTCGCGGCGAAGATCAAGGAACAGTGGTCGAAGGGTAACCGCATCGTCGTGGTCGTCTCCGCCCGTAGCGGCGTGACCAACGACCTCATCGCCCGCGCCAAGGCCCTCTCGAAGCTCCCCGACGAGCGCGAGATGGACGTCCTCATGGCCGTCGGCGAACAGGAGACCATCGCCCTCACGGTCATGGCGCTCCACGCCATCGGCGTCCCCGCCGTCTCCCGCACGGGCGCCCAGGCCGGCATCTTCACGGACGATATCCACACCCGCGCCCGCATCACCCGCATCACCGGCGGCGACCTCCTCGCGCGCCTCGACGAAGGCAAGGTCGTCGTGGTCGCCGGTTTCCAGGGCTGCACGGACCAGGGCGAAGTCACCACCCTCGGCCGCGGCGGCTCGGACCTCACCGCCATCGCGGTCGCCGCCTCCATCAAGGCCGACCTCTGCCAGATCTACACCGACGTCGACGGCGTCTACACCGCCGACCCCCGCATCGTGCTCAATGCGAGCAAGCTGCCGGAGATCTCCTACGAGGAGATGCTCGAGCTCGCCTCCAGCGGCTCCAAGGTCATGCAGTCCCGCTCAGTGGAGTTCGCCCAGAAATACAACGTGCCCTTCGAGGTCCGTTCCTCCTTTAACGACCAACCCGGTACCATCGTGAAAGCCATCGACAAGACCCTTGAAGACGCGGCCATCGCCGGCGTCGCCCTCGACCGCCTGCAGACCCGCGTCACGGTGAACGACCTGCCGGACAGCCCGCAGGCGCTCTCCGCCCTCTTCGACGACCTCGGCGAAGCCGGTCTCAGCGTCGACATGATCATCAAGAACCTTGGCAAGGACGGCAAAGCCAACCTGACCTTCTCGGTGACCACCGCCGAATTCTCCCGCGTCGAGGCCGTCGTCGGCCAGACCCTCAAGAAGCTCGGCTCGGGCTCCGTCCGTTCCGCCGGCGAGATCTCCAAGCTCTCCATCGTGGGCGTCGGCATGATCTCCCACCCCGGCGTCGCCGGCACCCTCTTCAAGGCCCTCGCCTCCGTCGGCATCAACAGCGAGCTCATCACGACCTCCGAGATCAAGATCTCCGTCGCGCTGGACCCCGCCAAGGCTGACGCCGCCGTCCGCGCCGTGCACACGGCCTTCGGTCTCGACAAGGCCTGAGCCGGCACTCGCCTCTTGCCCGCCGGCCCGCCCCGACCATATTCGGGACGATGCTGCGGTTCACCCTGGCCACCCTTCTCGCCCTCGGCGTCCTGTCGCCGGGTCGGTCGGTGTCACAGGAACTTCCCCCGAACCTCATCACGGCCGCCGCACCGGTCGGCGCCGGCGAACGCCCCGACGGTCGCGCCCTCCTGGGACTCGCCGACCAAGCCTTGGCCGCCGGGCTTTCTTCGACCGCCGCGGGCTTCTACGCGCAGCTGCTCGCCGACCCCCGGCTGGATGAGAAATCCCGTGAGCTCGCCGGACTCGGCCTGACCGCGGCCACCCTCGAACGCGCCCGCGTGCCGGAGACGAAGGCGGCGCTGAAGTTCCTCCCGAAGTCCGCCCGCAAGACCTTGCGCGAAGGCCTCCTCGCCGTGCTCGAGAACGACCTCGAAGGCGCCGGCAAGCTTTCGGCCGAACTCGACCTCGCGAACCTTCCGACCCACGAAGCAGCCTGGGGTCATGCCTTGCGCTGGATGATCGCCGCAGCCCAAGGCGACAACCTGAACGTCACGCTCGGCCAGGAAGCCATCAGCCGCACCGCTGTCTCCGAGGAGCAACGTCAGCGCATCGAACTCCTGGGCTACCGCGCCACCATCCTCGCCGGCAAAGTCGAGGACCGCACCCTCGGCGCCCTGCGCGAACTCGCCGACGAAGCCCGCGGCACGCCGCTCGCCTACGCCTACGCGCGCAATCTCGCCCTCGCGCTCGCGCAGCGCAAGGACGCCAAAGGCGCGGCCCAAGCCCTCGCCGCCGCTGGCAAGCTGGCCCCGGCCCGCCAGGCCGAAGCCGACCTGCTCGCCGGACTGATCCTCGGTGCGGACACCGCCGTCGGTCGCGAACGACTCAAGGAGGCCGCGCGTAATCCGGCCAATGTCTCCGTGCGACTCACCGCGTTGCGCGCCCTCGTCGCCGCGGCCGACCCCCGGACCGAAGCGGAAGCCGGCAAGGTCTTCGACCCGCGCGCCGTCGCCAACGAAGTGAACGACTTCCTGCTGCGGCAGAATCCCGGATCGCTCACCTACCACTGTCCGCGCGATCCGCAGGTGCTTGACTCCATCCACCTGGCGCGTGCCCAGCTCATGCTGTTCGCCGGCAGCCGCGAAAAGGCGCGTCTCGCCGCCGAAGACCTCCTGAAGGACGTTCCCGCCAGTCCCCTCGCCCGCGAGGCGACGCGTACCCTGGCCATCGCAGCCTGGGGCGATGGTTCCTTCCGTCTGGCCGCCACCCACCTGTCGACGCTCGCCGATGCCAGCGTCGAGCCTGAGCGGGCCGGCCTCCGCATCGCCGCCGCGGACTGCCTCTTCCTCGCCAAGGATTTCACGCTCGCCGAAAAAGCCTACGCCGGCTTGCAGCAGGAAGCCGCGGATATCCGGCTGGCAGAGGAGGCCTTCCATCAACGCGTGCTCTGCCTGCTCGAGACCAGTGACGACGCCGCGGCTTGGGAACGCGTGGCGGCCGTGATCGAAGAGACCGCCCGCACGCGTCGCACGCGCACCGGCGAGCCGCTCTGGTCCGCCAGTTGGAGCCTCGTCGAAGACGCCCGCAAATCGGGGCACGCCGCCGATGCCGAAAAACTCCTGACCCGCCTGCGCCCGGTGATCGGCGACGCCCGGGCCGACTACGCCCTCCGCTTCACCTGGCAGTCCGCCTTGCTGGCCATCGCGCAGGGCCGCCCCGCGCAAGCCGGCCAGCTCGCTCAGGAGATCGACCGTCGGCTCGAGAACCTGCCGGCCGACCCTACGCTCGGCGAACTCCGCAAGGCCGTCCCGGAATTGCGCGGTCACGCCGCGCTGCTGAAGGCGCGCACCGCGCTGAATGCCGGCTCGGCGCAGGGCTTGGATGAGCTCGTGACGCTCCGCCGCCGGTTCGGCAAGGTCCCCGCCGCCGCCGCTTCCTATCTCGTCGAAGGCCGTCACCTCGCCTCCGTCGGCCGACATGCTGACGCGCAGGAACGCTTCGAAGCGCTCGCCAAGGATTTCGGCGGCGAACCTTCGCTGGCCGATTTCGCCTCGCTCGGCCTCTACGAAGCCTCGGAACAGGCCGCCCTGCAGGCTCCGACCGCCGGCGAAGGCAAACTGAAGGACGCCGTAGAGCTGCTTGAGCGCTTCACTGAAACCTATCCGCTCAGCCCGCTGCTCACCCGGGTCACCCTGCGCCGCGCGGAGATCCTCCGCTCGCTCGGCCAGTTCGACAAAGCCTTGCTGGTACTGGACGGACTGATCCGCGACCGGCCCACGGACGCCGCCCGCCCGCAGGCCGAGATGGCCCGCGCCGACGCGCTGTTCGGCCTGGCGCAGCTACGCCGCGATCGCATCGGCCAGCTGGACCGCCAGCGTATCGCCCGCGCGGCCGCAGCCTACGAACGCATCGCGGAAGCGTGGTCCAAGGATTCCGCCGATACGCAGACCGAGGCCTGGTATAAGTGGGCGCTGACGCTGACCGAGCGCGCCAAGGCCGAGACCGGACCCGAAGCCGCCGCCTCCCGCGCCGAAGCCCGCAAGGTGCTCCTCCGCGCGCTTGCGGCGATGCGCGGCGAGCGACCCGGCGAAGTCGCCGCCCGGTTCTCCTCCGAAGGACGGCTCTGGCTGGCCCGCTCCGTCCTGCTGATGGGCGAGCTCTGCGAACAGGACGGCGACCGGGCTGAGGCCATCGCGGCCTATTCGATCATCGTCACCGTCAACCATGGCCTGACCAACGGGCTCAGCCGGCTCCCCGGCCAGGCCACGGCCGAAAGCAAACTTGCGACCCTCCGCGGTTCGTCATCCACTCCCAAGTAAGCCCCATGCGTTTCTCCTTCCCCTTCGACGCCGGCCCTTTCGTGTGGCTGCTGCTCGTGCTGTCGTTCCTCGCCTTGGTCTTCGTCGTCGAACGCGCCCTCTTCCTCCATCGCGGCCTGGTGCTCTCCTCCGACTTCATCGAAGGCGTCCGCAATAACCTGCGTGCCGGCCGACCGCTCGAAGCGCTCGCCGCCTGCGAAGAATCCCCCGGGCCCGTCCCCCGCGTCGTCAAGGCCGCGCTCCTCCGGGCCAGTTCCGGCGAGGAAGCCATGCGCGCCGCCGCCACCGAAGCCGCCTTGCTCGAACTGCCCGTGCTCGAACGCCGGCTCGGCACGATCGCCGCGATCGGACGCGTCGCCCCCCTCCTCGGTCTGGCCGGCGCCATCTTCGCCGGCTTCGACCTCGCGACCGCCCTGCGCGATGGCAGCGTCTACGGCTCCGCCGACGGGCTCCTGCTCGGCGTCCAAGGCGCCCTGGCCACCGCGGGTTTCGCCATGGTCATCGCCGCCGGCTGCGCCCTCGGCCATCACTTCCTGGTCGGCCGCGTCCGCTCCATCGTCACCGAGATGGAGATCGCCGCCCACTCCATCATCACCTTCGTGCGCCACGAGCTGCCGGAGGAGAAGCCGCGCCAGTCCTGAGATGCGCACGCCCCTCGGAGTCCTGGAGAAAGTCCGACCGACCGAACGCGGCCTCGACTTCGCGCCCCTGGCGCTCGCGCTCGTCTGCGCGGCCCTGACCTACGTGCTCTCGGCGGAGTTCATCTTCGCGCCGGGCATGTACGTAGGCTTCGACCAGCGCCCGGGCGCCGTCGCCTCGACCCTCGAGACTCCGCGCACGAAGACCCCTGACCTCGCCCGCACCTCCGTGACCGTCACGCTCGTGTCCGCGCGCGGGACGGGCGTCTACGTCGTCGCCGGCCGCGTCGTGAACCGCGACAGCCTCGGCGCCGAACTCCGCCGCGTCGCCGCCTCCGGCGGCTCGGCCCGCCCGGTACTGATCAAGGCCGACGCATCGCTGACCATGAAGCTGTTCCTCGAGGTCTGCGAACTGGCCCGGGAAGCGGGCTTCCCCGGAGTCTTGGTGGCCGCCGACGAGCGTTGATTCGCGGTTGCCAGACGCGAGCCGCGTAGAACATCCTCCGGCTAAGTGTCGTCCCCCGCGCCCAGCCCCTCCGTCCCGTCCGCCCCTCCGCGGCACATCGGCATCATCATGGACGGCAACGGCCGCTGGGCGGCCGCGAAGGGCCTGCCCCGGCTCGAAGGTCATCGCCGCGGCGCCGAACGGCTGATCGAGACCGTCGACGCGTGCATCGACGCGGGCGTGAACACGCTCACGGTCTTCGCCTTCTCGGCCGAGAACTGGAAGCGCCCGCTCGAAGAGGTCAGCGGGCTCTTCAAGCTCGGCGAATGGATCCTCCGCGCGCACCTGGCCCGGCTGGAAAAACGCAACGTGCGCCTGCACGTCATCGGCGACATCACCGCCCTGCCCGAGTTCGTCCGGTCGCCGCTCGAGGACGTGATCAAGTCGAGCAAGGACAACACCGCCTTCAATCTCGTCGTCGCGCTCAACTACGGAGCCCGCCAGGAAATCGTCGCCGCCGCGCGTTCGCTCGCCGCCGATGTCGCGTCGGGCAAACTGCAGGCCGACGCCGTCGACTGGGCCGCGGTCGAAGCCCGTCTCCAGACCGCCGGTCTGCCCGACCCGGATCTCATCATCCGCACCTCGGGCGAATTCCGCCTCAGCAACTTCCTGCTGCTGCAGTCCGCCTACGCCGAGATCGTCTTCGCGTCCGTGTTCTGGCCCGACTTCGATAAGGCGCAGCTCCAGCTCGCGCTCGCCGAATACGCGAAGCGCGAACGCCGCTTCGGCATGACCGGCGCCCAGGTCCAACCTCCTTCTCAAGCATGAAAGATCGCGCCCTCAGCACCATCGGCCTCTGGGTCGTCGTCGGACTCGTCATCTGGATCGGCGGCTTCTTCTCCGTCGCCGAGCAAGCTTCGTTCGGCCTGCTCGCCCTGATCATCGGTGCGGCGCAGTATGAGTTCTATTCCCTGGCGCAGCGCATCCCCGGCGTGCGTCGGCCGAGCCTGTCCGGCGTCGTCGCCGGCTTCGCCCTCCACTTCGCCCTCTTCTTCTTGGCCCCCGAAGAGGCCCGCGCCAACGCCCTGTTGACCGGCGGCGCCTTGCTTGTCGGACTCCACCTGCTCTCGCTCCTACGCCACCCGGGCGAGGTCCCGCCGTTGCTCCGCCGTTTCCCGACCCTCTACGGCTTCGCCTACCTCCCCTTCATGCTGGCCTCGCTCATCGCCATCGCGCGCATGAAGGACGGCCATCTGCTCAAGGCCGAATCCGTGGGTCTGTATTACGTCGTCTGGGTCTTCGTCGCGACGAAGTTCACCGACGTCGGCGGCCTCCTCTTCGGCGTCCCTTTCGGTAAGCACAAGATCGCCCCGACCATCAGCCCCGCCAAGAGCTGGGAAGGCTGCGCGGGCGGACTCGCCTGCTCGGCGCTGGCCTCGGGACTCTACGCCTGGCTCATGCGAGACGCCTGCGGCATCACCTTCATGGTGCCTTGGAAGGCGGCGGTCCTCGCCCTGCCGATCGCGGTGCTGAGCATCCCCTCCGACCTCGTCGAGTCCGTGTTCAAGCGGCTCGCCGGCGCCAAGGATTCCGGCGCGACGATTCCCGGCATCGGCGGCGCGCTCGACCTGATCGACAGCATGGTGCTCACTTCGCCCGTCGCGCTGATCCTGCTGTCCTACTTCCTGGATTGGGCGAAGCGCGGCTGATGACCGCGTCCGCGCCAGCGATCCACGTCCTGACGGGACCGACCGCCGTCGGCAAGACGGAGACCGCCCTGCGCTGGGCGGAACAGCACGACGCCGAGATCATCTCGTGTGATTCGGTGTGCGTCTATCGCGGCATGGACATCGGTTCGGCCAAGCCGACCGCCGAGGAACAAAGACGCGTCCGCCACCACGGCCTCGACCTCGTCGACCCGAGCGAACGCTACTCCGTCTCGCAATACGTCGAAATGGCCCGCGCGGCCATCGCCGGCGCGCACGCTCGCGGCAAGCGCATCCTCGTGACGGGCGGCAGCGGCTTCTATCTGGCGGCCTTCTTCGGCCCGGTGACCGACGAGTTGGAAATTCCGCAGGCGATCACCGACGAAGTGCGCACGCTCCATCGACAAGGCCTCGCCTCGCTCTTGCTCCGCCTCCGCGAACTCGAAGGCCCGAAGCTACCCGACTGGCTCGACGTCCAGAATCCCATCCGCGTCGCCAAGGCCCTGGAACGTCGCCTCGCCTCCGGACGCAGCCTCGATTCCCTGCGTGACGAGTTCCTGACCCGACAAGGCCCCTTCGCCGACCACCTGGTCACGTTCGAACTGCTGGAGCGTCCGGACGCTGAACTTAAGAGCCGGATCGCCGCCCGGACCGAGCTGATGCTCGCACAGGGCATCATCGAAGAATCAGAGCGCCTTCTGGCCCTCGGTCTCGACCCCGAGCTGACTTCCTCCCGGGCCGTGGGTTATCGGGCCGTCATGGACTGGTTGGAGGGCGGGAAACGGGTCGCCCGCTCGGGACTAGCTGAGCGGATCAATTTGGACACCTGGGCGTTAGTCCGGAAGCAACGGAAGTGGTTCCGGCGGCTTGGGTTGGCGAAAGATGGCGAATAAGGGCGGTTTTCAGGATTTCAGGCCTCCAAACGACCGAGCCTCGTCAAAAAAGGGTCTTTTATGCCCTTTTACCGCCTCCGTCCTTGCCTCCCCTCGATTTTTGACCAGTTTCCCCACCGAACCCCCTACCCTCCCTACCCATGCCCCTGAAACTCGGCCAGCCTCTCCCTGAAATCACTCTCAAGCAGAAGACCGACGCCGGCCTGGTCGACGTCAACCTCCGCCGCAACGTCGGCAAGGGCAAGACCGTCATCCTTTTCGTACCCCTCGCCTTCACGGGCGTCTGCACCGACGAACTTTGCAAGGTCACCGGCCTCCTCGACGAGTACAAGAAGCTCGGCGCTGACGTCATCGCCATCTCGGTCGACTCCCCCTTCGCTCAGGAAGCCTGGGCCAAGCAGGCCGGTATCGGCCTCACCCTCGTCTCCGACTTCAACCGCGTCGCCCTCAAGGCCTTCAAGGTCAAGGACACCCGCGTGATCCCCGAGAAGACCGGCCTCCTCAACGTGGCCAAGCGCTCCGTCTTCGTGGCCGATAAGGCCGGCAACGTGATCCACTCCGAAGTGAAGCGTGACCCGTCCTCGATGCCGAACTTCGCCAAGATCAAGAAGGCCGTCGAAGCCTAAGCGTCAGACAGGCTTATTTGAAGGCGGTCGGGCTTGCCCCGACCGCCTTCTTTGCTTTTGGCTACTGCTCCGGACGGCCACGTCCGGACCCATCCTTTCATCTCCAAACCTACCATGGCCCTCAAAGACCCCTTCAAAGCCCTCCGCCCCTTCTCCGCCGGCGGCAAGTCCGGGCAGATCTACTCCGTGCCCGCGCTCGAGCAGGCCGGCCTCGGCAAGGTCTCGCGCCTGCCGGTCTCCATCCGTCTCGTCCTCGAATCCGTGCTGCGTAACTGCGACGGCGTCGCGGTCACGGAGAACGACGTGAAGACCCTCGCCGCGTGGAACGCCGCGAAGCCCGTCGACACCGAGATCCCGTTCGTCGTCGCGCGCATCGTGCTCCAAGACTTCACCGGCGTGCCGCTCCTCGTCGACCTCGCCGCCATGCGCGAAGCCGTCGCCAAGCTCGGCAAGGATTCCGCCGTCATCGAGCCGCTCGTGCCCGTCGATCTCGTCGTCGACCACTCCGTCCAGGTCGACAAGGCCGGCACCGCCTCGTCCTTCCTCGACAACCTGCGTCAGGAATTCGGCCGTAACACCGAGCGCTATGAATTCCTCAAGTGGGGCATGCAGGCGTTCAAGACCTTCGGCGTCGTGCCGCCAGCCATCGGCATCGTCCACCAGGTCAACCTCGAGTTCCTCGCCAAGCTGGTCTTCCAGAAGGACGGCGTCTTCTACCCGGACACGCTCGTCGGCACCGACTCCCACACGACGATGATCAACGGCATCGGCGTCGTCGGCTGGGGCGTGGGCGGCATCGAAGCCGAAGCGGGCATGCTCGGCCAGCCGGTCTACTTCCAGACGCCTGAAGTCATCGGCGTCAACCTCACCGGCCGCCTCCGCGAAGGCGTCACCGCCACCGACCTCACCCTTCGCCTCACGGAAATCCTCCGCAAGGCCAAGGTCGTCGGCAAGTTCGTCGAGTTCTTCGGCGAAGGCACCGAGGCCCTCTCGCTCGCCGACCGCGCCACGATCGCCAACATGGCCCCGGAATACGGCGCCACGATGGGCTTCTTCCCGGTCGACGACAAGTCCCTCGACTACCTCCGCCAGACCGGCCGCGACGAGTCGCACATCGAGCTAGTGAAGGAATACTACAAGGCCCAGGGACTCTACGGCATCCCGAAGGCCGGCAGCATCGACTACACCCAGACCATCGACCTCGACATCGGCACGGTCGTCCCCTGCGTCTCCGGCCCGAAGCGCCCGCAGGACCGCATCGACCTCCCGAAGATCAAGGACAGCTTCAACACGCTCTTCACTGCGCCGAAGGATAAGAACGGTTTCGGCATGGCCGCGGCCGACCGCGCCGCTTCCGCCCCCGTCGGCGCGACGGGCCGCTCGCTCCAGCACGGTTCCGTCGTGATCGCCGCGATCACCTCCTGCACCAACACCTCGAATCCCTCCGTGATGGTGGCCGCCGGCCTCGTCGCCAAGAAGGCCGTCGAGAAAGGCCTGACCGTCAATCCGAACGTGAAGTGCTCGCTGGCCCCCGGCTCCCGCGTGGTCACCGACTACCTCAACGAGATCCAGCTCTCGGGCTACCTCGACCAGCTCGGCTTCAACCTCGTCGGCTACGGTTGCACGACCTGCATCGGTAACTCCGGCCCGCTCGACGCCGACATCGAAGGCGCCATCAAGAACGGCGACCTCGTCACGGCCTCCGTGCTCTCGGGTAACCGCAACTTCGAAGCCCGCGTCCACGGTGCGGTCCGCGCGAACTTCCTGATGTCCCCGCCCCTCGTCGTCGCCTTCGCCCTCGCCGGCCGCGTCGACATCGACCTCGACGCCGAGCCGCTCGGCACGGGCAAGGACGGCAAGCCGGTCTTCCTCAAGGACGTCTGGCCCACCCAGGCCGAAGTCGCCGACCACGTCGCCCGCGGCCTCAAGCCCGCGATGTTCAAGTCGAAGTACGCCGCCGACTCCCTCGCCAACGCCACCGCGGAGTGGAAGGGCGTCCAGGGCGGCACGGGCGCGCGCTTCAGCTGGAAGGAATCGTCCACATACATCCAGGAGCCGCCGTTCTTCAAGGGCTTCTCGATGACCCCGCCTCCGGTGCCTTCGCTCGCGAAGCTCCGCCCGCT
>CAXNHL010000029.1:0-11530 GCA_964202105.1 Opitutales bacterium
GCGTTGCTCACTTGGGTCGCCTGCCTCTACGTCACCGTCCAGCGTCGCCGGCATCGCCTCGCCGGTTCGGCTTACGCCCGCGCCTCGCTGGTCGTCTTCGTCCCGGCGCTCATCGCGCTCTATCTCTCGCTCCCTGCCGCCCGATGAGCGAACGCGTCCGCAATCTCGTGGCGCTCAGCGCCACCCATCGCACCGCCGGCCTCGATGAGCGCGCGGCCTTCACCGTGCCCGCCGGCGGCGCCGAGGCCTTCTATGCCGCGGCGCGTGAGGCGGGTCTCGCCGAAGCGGTGCTGCTCGCCACGTGCAACCGGCTCGAAGCGTACGGCGTCGGCGACGAAGCCGCCGCCCTCCATGTCCGCAGCGCGCTCATCAAGGCGACGGGCGCGTCGCCCGCGGTCCTCGACCAACATCTCCGTCCCGTGCCCGGCCTCGAGGCCGTCGAGCACCTCTTCGCCGTCGTCTCCGGTCTCGAATCCCAGATGGTGGGCGAAGTCGAGATCGCCGGTCAGGTGAAGGACGCCTACGCCGACGCGCTTGCGCGCGGCATGACGGGCCCGGTGCTGAACCGCGTCTTCCAGCGCGCCTTCCAGGCCGGCGCGTGGGCGCGCACGCACACCGGCATCTCCCAAGGCCAGGTCAGCCTCGGCAACGTCGCCGTCGAACTCGCGCAACGTGTGTTCGGGTCGCTCGATGAAGCGCGCGTGCTCGTGCTCGGCACCGGCGATGTCGGCCGCCAGGTCGTGCAGGCCCTCGTCTCACGCGGGGCCTCGCAGGTCTCCGTCGCTTCCCGCACCTTCGAGAACGCCCGCGTGCTCGCCGAAGAATTCGCCGGCTCTTCCCTGACGCTCGCCGACGCGCTCCGCCAGGCCCACGCGCATGACGTGATCGTCGGCTGCGCGACGGTGGAACGCGCCCTGCTCGACGCCGTCGCGCTCCGCGAGTCCGTCGCCCGCCGCCAAGGCCGGCCCCTCCTGCTCGTCGACCTCGGCGTGCCGCGCAACTTCGACGTCGCGGCCCGTTCGCTCGAAGGCGCCTATCTCTGCGACCTCGACGATCTCGCGGCCGTCTCCAACGCCAACCTCAAGGCCCGGCTCGCCGAAGTCGACCGCGCCCGCGCGGCCCTCGCCGAGAAGGCGGCGCGCGCCTGGGGCGCCGCCAACCATCAAGCCTCTCCGGAAGCCTGAACCATGAAGCCCACGGTACTCATCGTCGACGACGAGAAGAACATCCGCGACGGCCTCCGCGCCGCGCTGGAAGACCGCTACGAGACCTTCGTCGCGAAGGACGCCGCGGAAGCGGCGCGCCTCATGCAGGACGTGCCCCCGGACGCCGTGCTCACCGATCTCCGGATGGCCGGTGAAGACGGCATGGCGGTCATCGACCGCGCGCTCAAGCTCCCGCACCAGCCGGTCTGCATCATGATGACGGCTTACGGCGACGTGGAGACGGCCGTCACGGCCATGAGCCGAGGCGCCTATTGGTTCTTCCAGAAGCCGGTCGATCTCCGTCAGGTGGAGCTGGTGCTCGAACGCGGCCTGAAGGCACGGACGACGGAGAAGGAAGTCGTGACGCTCAAGACGCGCCTCGACCGCAAATTTTCCCTCGGAGAGGTCGTCGGCTCTTCCGCTTCCCTCCAGCATTCGATCGAACAGGTCCGCTCTGTCGCTTCTTCGAATGCGACCGTCCTGCTCCTCGGCGAGACCGGCACGGGCAAGGAACTCTTCGCCCAGATGATCCACCAGGCGAGCCAGCGCGCGAAAGGGCCGTTCATGGCGGTGCACTGCGCCGCGATCCCGGCCAACCTGCTGGAGTCCGAACTCTTCGGCCACGAGAAAGGCGCCTTCACCGGCGCGAACGAACGCCGCGTGGGCCGATTCGAATCGGCGGACGGCGGCACGCTTTTCCTCGACGAAATCGGCGAGATCGACGCCACCACCCAGGTGAAGCTCCTGCGCTTCCTTGAGACGCGCGCCGTCGAGCGCCTGGGTTCCCACCGGCCGATCGCCCTCGACCTCCGGCTCGTCTGCGCGACGAACCGCGACCTCCAGCAGATGGTGAAGGAGGGTAAGTTCCGCGAAGATCTCTACTATCGCCTGTCGGTCGTCCCGCTCCGCCTACCGCCCTTGCGCGAACGCACCGACGACGTCCCGCTCCTGCTCGCCCATTACCTCGAGCGTTTCGCTAAAGAGAACGGCGCCGCCGCGCCGAGACTCTCCCCGGAGGCGCTCGCGGTCCTCGTGCGCTATCCTTGGCCGGGTAATATCCGTGAGCTGCGCAACGCGTGCGAGAACCTCGCGGTGCTCCGCGCCGGCAAGACGGTCGGTCCGGCCGATCTCGATCCGCGCTTCAGCGGCCCGACGTCACTGTCGCCGTCCGCTCCGGCGGCGGGCGCCACGGGCAACCTCGACCGCACGCAGAACGAGAAGCAGTTGCTCAAGCAGGCGCTGACCGCCGCGGCGGGCAACCGGACGCGTGCCGCGGAGCTCATGGGCATTTCGCGGCGTACCTTGCATCGCAAACTCCTGCAGTGGCCGGAACTCGATCCCGGTCCCGAGACGGCGTGAGGTTCTTGCTCGGATTGTTTTTCGTCTGCGTCGCCGAAGGCGCCGACATCGCGGGGACCGATCTCCTGGATGGTAATTTCGCCGCCGCTTTGCGGGCGGCGACCCGTCCGGACGTCGCCGATTTCGCGGGCACCCTGCCCGCTCGACGCGCTATGGCGGAAGGCCGCTCCGCGGCCGCCATCCTGATGGTGCGACCGGGAGAGACTTCGCCTCTCGCGGGTGCCCGGGAATTCCGCCTCGCCTCGGCGGTCGTCGTCGTCGCGACGCATGGGAGCAATCGGATGGAGCAGATCACCTTCGAGCAACTCGCGAACGCCTACGCTCGCGACGCCCGGGCGCCCGCGCGCAACTGGAACGACCTTGATCCGCTCGCGCGTTCGGAGCTCCTGACCCCGGCGCTCTCCTCTCCGCCGGGCACCATGGTCCTCGAGGTCTTCCAAGGATTGGTCCTCGAGGGTCAGGCTTTCCGGCCGGACGCGCGACTGCGTGTCGAGCCGGCCCTGGCCGCGGACCTGCTCGCGTCACGGGCGGGAAGTATCGTCCTCTTACCCAAACCCCCGGCCGCCCGCGGCCGGGTCCTTCCCGTCGCCGATGGTCGCTCTGGCCGGTCGGCCACCGCCTATGGTCCGGATGAGAATAACGTGCACAACGGTGACTACCCCCTGCAGGTGCCGCTCATCCTTTATATCCGACCGGATAAAGCCGCCGGGCTCCGCCCTGCCCTCCGCTGGCTCTGTTCGGATGCGGCGGCGGAACTCCTGACCAATCAGGGGCTGACCCCCGCCCCGGCGGCCGCCCGGGCCGCCTTCCTCCAAAGGCTTGACACTCGCTGAGCCGTTTGGTCTGCTCCCTGTCCAACGCGCGCGTAGCTCAATGGTAGAGTACCACCTTGCCAAGGTGGCTGTTGCTGGTTCAAGTCCAGTCGCGCGCTCCACTTTAAAAATGGAGCCAAAACCCGCCGAAACCCGGCGGGTTTTTCATTTCAGGAGCGTCAGTCGACCCGGGGGATGGTGACGATCACCCGGAGGCCTTTCGGGCGGGCCGGTTCGGCTCCGGCGGAACCGCCATGGAGCTCGGCTACCTGGCGGACGATGCTCAGCCCTAGACCGCTGCCCCCGGCCCGGCGGGATTTGTCGGTCCGGTAAAAACGATCGAACAGCCTGGGCAGGTCGGCGGTCGTCACCCCTGCCCCGTCGTCTTCCACGCTCAGCTCGGTCCCTTCCGCCGTGTCGCGGGTCGCGATCCGGAGCCGGGTCAGGCCGGCGGCGTGAGCCAGCGCGTTGTCGATGAGGTTCTGGATGAGCCGGCGGGCCTGGAGCGGATCGGCGCCGACGTCCTGCGTCGCCGCGAGGTCCAGTTCGAGCTTCACGCCCGCGGCCTTGCAGCGGGCTTCGAATTCCACGGTCACCTCGCGCGCCGCGGCGTGCAGGGCGCCGGCTTCCCGGCGGACTTCACGGGAAGACTCCAGGCTCGCCAGGGCGAGCAGCCCTTCGACGAGACCTTGCAGCCGGCCGACGGAATTCACGATCTTCTGAGTGAAGCGCGCGCGGTCGTCGGCGGACATCGTCGCCTGGTCCTCGGCGAGCGTCTCGGCGTAGCCGCGTAGGATCGTCACCGGCGTCCGGAGATCATGGGAGACGTTCGTGACGAAGTCGCGTTCCATCGCCTGCAGGCGCTTCAGCGCGGTCACGTCCGCCAGCACGAAGATCGCCGCGTCCTCGCCGAACGCCTCGGGATCAGTGCGCGCGCCGGCGGCCTGCAGCCAGACGTCGGCCAAGGGCGCGCGGTTGAGCATCAGCGTGGCGCGCGCGTCGCCCTCTTCGCGGACGCGGCGGATGAGCTCGATGAAATCCGCGCTCCGGACCAGCGGCACCACCGGGCCGCCGACGTCTTCGTCGCTGAGACCGAACAGCGCCACCGCCGCGGGGTTGGCCAGGCGTAGGCGGTCCTGCGCGTCGACGACGAGCACGGCGTCCGTCAGCGGCGCGAGCAAGGCTTCGATGCGCCGTCCGGCGGCGGCGCGGATCTCATCTTCGTTTTCGGCGCGGCGTTCGATCGCCATGAAAAGTTCTTCGAGCTGCAGGGCCCGCACCAGCCAGCCCTGAGGGCGCTGCGCCGAGACGTCGCCGCGCAGCGCGCGCCGGGCCCAGCGGAGGTGGGCGCCGTGCTGTCCCATCGCCCATGCGGCGGCCGCGCCGAGCGCGAACAGGAGCAGCCAGGGTAACCAGGTCATCGCTTCCGGATGCTGTCGTCGCCGCGGAGGCGCGCGAGCGCAAAGCAGATCAGCCGTTCACGCGGTAACCGACGCCGCGCACCGTATCGATCACGTCGCCGGCCGGGCCGAGCTTCTCTCGGAGGCGGCGCACGTGCGTGTCCACCGTGCGCGTCTCGAGGTCGGGCGAATAATTCCAGACGTCGGCGAGCAGCTCTTCGCGCGACTGCACCCTGCCCTTTCGCTCGAGGAGCAGTCGGAGCAGCTTGAATTCGGTCGCCGTCAGTTCGACGGGCTTGCCTGCCGCGGTGACTTCGTGCCGTTCGATATCAAGGAGCAGCGCGCCGGCGGCGAGGCGCGTGGAAGGCTTGGCGGCCGCGGACTTCGCGCGACGCAGGAGCGCCTGGGCGCGGAGCATCAGCTCGCGCGTGTCGAAAGGCTTGGTGACGTAGTCGTCGGCGCCGGACTCCAGGCCTTTGACCTTGTCGGCCGTCTCGCCCTTGGCCGTGAGGAAGATGACCGGCGTGTCTTGGAGGAGCGCGTCGGCGCGGACCATACGGAGAAGCTGCACGCCGGTGAGTTCGGGCATCATCACGTCGAGGATGATGAGGTCCGGGCGGAAATCCCGCGCCAGGCCGATGGCCCGCAGCGGATCGTTGAGCGTCCGGATAGCGTAGCCCGCCTGCTTGAACTTATAGTCCAAGAGCTCGGTGACGTCGGCTTCGTCGTCGACGATCAGAATGCGCTTGAGATGTTCGGCGTCCATGGGTGCGCCTTCACTTAAGACCACCTGGTTCCGAAGCGCCAGAGCTAGGTGTCAATGATGGCGGTTGTGTGACGCGCCCCCATTTCATATATAAACATATCACCATCAATGGTTTATGAATTAAAGAAACACGACCGTCACACCGTGCGGCCACAATCTTTACATAGGGGTGTTCCACGTGGAACACCCCCTTCCCTACCCCTGCTAACCCGCGCTTACTTAGCTCGGAAAAGAACCATCAGTAGCGAGATGTCGGCCGGGTTCACCCCGCTGATCCGGCTGGCTTGACCTAGGGTCTTGGGCTGGATGGTGTGGAGTTTCTGCCGGGCTTCGATCCGCAAGCCGTAGGCCTTAAGGAAATCAAAACCTTCAGGCACCTTAAAGGAGTCCAGATCGTGAAGCTTGCGGGCGTTCCGCGTTTCGCGCTCCAGATAGCCGCGGTATTTTACCCGGTACATGACTTCGGCCTGAACTTCAGGCGCTTCAGCCAGGAACGTCGGCGGTAAGTCCTTGGGGGTCGATTCCCAGTTGCGGCGGATGACGTCACCCGCGATCCCGCCTGGGATCGCCAGCTTCTCCAGGTATTCAATCCAATGAGAGACCTTTTCGGCCTTAGCCTGAATCCGGGACAGTCGATCAGCTGGCACGAGGCCGAATTCGGCGATTTTATCCTTTAGGCGCAGTTCGGCGCTGCCGTGATTGAACAATAGCCGGAATTCAGCCCGGCTGGTAAACATGCGATAAGGCTCCTGGGTGCCTTTGGTCACTAGGTCATCAATCAGGACCCCGATATAGGCTTCATCGCGGCCCAGTACCATGGGAGTCTGGCCTTTGACCTTACAGGCGGCGTTGACCCCGGCCACCAAGCCTTGGGCGGCGGCTTCCTCATATCCGGAGGTTCCGTTGATCTGGCCGGCAAAGAAGAGGGCATCGACCTTTTTAGACTCTAAGGTGGGGTAGAGCTGGGTTGGGGGCGCGAAATCGTATTCCACGGCATAGGCCGGGCGCAGCATGACAGCTTTCTCTAATCCAGCGATCGAGGCCAGCATCTGGAGCTGGACGGTAAAGGGCAGGGAGGTCGACAGGCCATTGATATACCATTCGTCGGTATTACGGCCCTCGGGCTCGAGGTAGAGCTTATGGGCGTCCTTATCCGAGAACTTCACGAACTTGTCCTCGATGGAAGGGCAGTAGCGCGGACCGACCCCGGTGATCTCGCCTCCATAGAGGGGGGAGAGGTGTAGGTTCTCTTGCACGATCTTCCCGGTGGCCCCGGTGGCCTCCGTCATCCAGCAGGAAACTTGGTCGCTCCCTGGGGTCCATCCAGGGAGGCGTTCGCCCGCTTGTTCCACGTGGAACAAATCGGTCTGCTGACGGGTGTCGTGGAAGGCGAAAAGGGTAGGGGAGGTATCGCCCGGCTGCTCCTCACACTTGCTGAAATCGATGGACGAACCGAGGATGCGCGGCGGGGTGCCGGTCTTGAGTCTTTGGAGTTCGATTCCAGCCTCTAAGAAACTGGCTGACAAAGACTTAGCACTAAAGTCACCCAGCCGACCGCCTTCGGTTTTATTAGCCCCGATATGCATCAGGCCGCGCAAGAAAGTACCCGTGGTCACGACCACGGTCTTGCCGTGGAAATCAAGGTCCAGATTGGTCTGCACGCCGACGACGGCTCCGGCCTTGAAGATCAGGCCGGTGACCTGGGCCTGGAAAATGGTCAGCCCGGCCTGCAGCTCGCAGAGGTGCTTCATCCGGAACTGGTAGGCCTTCTTATCACACTGGGCGCGGGGGGCCTGCACGGCCGGGCCCTTGGAGGAGTTAAGGAGGCGGAACTGGATACCGGTGACGTCGGCGGTCAGGCCCATCTCGCCCCCGAGGGCGTCGATCTCCCGGACGATGTGTCCCTTGGCCTGGCCCCCGATGGCGGGGTTGCAGCTCATCTGGGCGATGGTGTCGACGTTGCCCGTCAGGAGCAGGACATCCACGCCCATGCGGGCCGCAGCCAGGGCGGCTTCCACGCCGGCATGGCCGGCCCCGCAGACGATGACGTCGTAGGGGCGGTCAGGCCCGAGGCGGATTTGTTTGTGAGGTCGCATAGGCGCTCCCTCACCGGAGGGAATCACTTACCTATGCAGAAGGAAGCAAAGAGCTTGTCCAGCATACGCTCATTATCGATGCGTCCGACGACCTCCCCGAGGGCGTCCAAGGCGGCCCGGGCCTGGGCGGCCGCCAGTTCGGTCTGGATCGGGGCCTTCAGGTGGCCGACGGCCTCGGTCAGGGCGACGGCCGCCCGGGCCATGGCCTCGGCATGGCGGACCGAGACGACGAGCTCTTCGGCGCCCGGGGCGATCTCCTGGGCGATCAGGAAGTCGCCGAGCTTGGCGCGCAGCTTTTCAGCGTCGCGGC
The DNA here is from genome assembly GCA_964202105.1 of Opitutales bacterium. Lineage (GTDB taxonomy): Bacteria > Verrucomicrobiota > Verrucomicrobiia > Opitutales > UBA953 > UBA953. Next base: position 7,949 of record CAXNHL010000029.1, read on the forward strand.
CATCCAGGAGGCAGGCCGACAGCTTCGTGAGCTGAGGCAGGAAATCTTTCTGCGCGGGGTGCGCGGGGAGGTCCGCCTTGTTCGCGACCACGAGCGTGCGCGCGGGGTCGAGCAACGCGACGAGTTCCGCGGGCAGGGCAGGGGGCTCGGCCGAAGCGTCGACGACGAGGAGCAGCAGGTGCGCGCCGCGCGCCTGTTCCAGCGAGCGCGTCATGCCGAGGTTCTCGAGCGTCGAGCCGCCGTCACGGAGGCCGGCGGTGTCGATCGCGGTGACGGCGAGCGGCAGGCCCGCGACAGGCGCTTCGAGGTAGTCGCGCGTGGTGCCGGCTTCCGGGCTCACGATCGCGCGCTCGGCGCCGGTCAGCGCGTTGAGCAGGCTCGACTTGCCGGCGTTGGGCGCGCCGACGACGGCCACGCGCAGGCCGGTCCGCAGGGCGCCGTCGTGCTTCGCGGTGCGGGCGTAAGCGGAAAGTTCTGACGCGATTCCGGCCAAGCGGGCCGCAGGTCCGCGCGGGTCCTCCGGCGGGAGGTCTTCCTCGGGGAAGTCGATATGCGCCTCGAGTTCGGCGAGGACCTGCAGCGTGCGGTCGGTCCAGCGGGCGACGTGCCGGCCGAGTTCGCCGGCGAGCATGCGCCGGGCCGAGGCGAGCGCGCGCTCGGAGCTGGCGTGGATGAGGTCGGCGACGGCTTCGGCCTGCGTCAGGTCGATCCGGCCGGCGAGGTAGGAGCGACGGGTGAACTCGCCGGGTTCGGCGAGGCGGCCGCCGCGCGCGAGGCAGTCTTCGGTGATCCGGCGTACGAGCAGCGGGTTGCCGTGGCAGGTGATCTCAAGCGAGTCATTACCGGTGAACGAACGGCCGGCGGACCAGAGCACGGCCACGACCTGGTCGATCGGCGCACCCGACTGGTCGCGCCAGATGCCGAGCGTCGACGTCTTCTCCGCCGGGGGTGACTTGCGACCGAGCGCGGCGGTCGCGATGGACGCGGCGAGCGGTCCGTCGACGCGGACGATCGCCAGAGCCGAGCGGCCCGCAGGAGTCGCGGCGGCGACGATGGTCTCGGTGACGGACATGGGAAGGCGTGAGCCGAGGTCATCCCAAGGGGCGAGGGGAGGGGAGGCAAGCGGTGTCATACGTCCGCAAAAAGGCTGGAAGGGAAGGGCGGGCCTGCCAAAGTCCGCCCGAGACACTCCCGTGGAAAATCACCGCTTCCTTCTTCCTGACCCGGCCCGCCAGATCGCGGCGGCCCATGGCACCCCTTGCTACGTCTACGACCAGGCGACCCTCGAGGCCCAGGCCGATGCCATGCTGTCCTTTCCGAACGCCTTCGGGCTGACGGTCCGGTTCGCGATGAAGGCCTGCCCGAACGCGGCCATCCTCAAGGTCTTCGCCAACAAAGGACTCCATTTCGACGCCAGCTCGGGTTGGGAAGTCCGCCGCGCCATGCACGCCGGCGTCCCAGCCGACCGGATTTCGCTGTCCTCCCAGGAGCTGCCCGAGGATTTCGCGCCCCTCCTTAATAAGGGAGTGCACGTCAACGCCTGCTCCCTCCTTCAGCTGGAACGAATCGGCCAGGCCCTCCCGGGTCACGAGGTCGGGCTGCGCTTCAATCCCGGCAAGGGCTCGGGTGGCAACGGTAAGACCAACGTGGGCGGACCGGACTCCTCTTTCGGTATCTGGCATGAATGGGCCGACCAGGCCCAGGCCATCGTGAAGCAGTACGGCCTCAAGGTCGTCCGCATCCATACCCATATCGGCTCCGGCAGCGATCCGCTCGTCTGGCAGGAAGTCTCCGCCGCCAGCCTCGCGCTCGTCGCCCGCTTCCCGACCGTCCAGACCCTCAACCTCGGCGGCGGCTACAAGGTCGCGCGCGTATCGACGGAGAAGGGCACCGACCCGCAGGTCGTCGGCGCGCCGGTCAAGGTCGCCTTCGAGCAGTTCGCCGCGGCCGACGGCCGTAAGCTCCGCCTGGAGATCGAGCCCGGCACGTTCCTCGTCGCCAACGCCGGCGCGGTCATCTCGCGCGTGCAGGACGTCGTCTCCACCGGCGCCCGCGAATTCCTCAAGCTCGACTCCGGCATGACGGAAATCCTGCGTCCTTCCCTCTACGGCTCGCAGCATCCGGTGCACCTCTATCCCGCTAAGCCCGCCGCCGGCGAACGTGACTACGTCATCGTCGGACACTGCTGCGAATCGGGCGACCTCATCAGCTGCGCGCCCGGTGAACCGGAGACGCTCGCCACGCGTCGTCTGACTACGGCCGTCACGGGCGACCTCTGCGTGATCGGTGGCGCCGGCGCCTACTGCGCCGGGATGAGCACCAAGAACTACAATTCGTTCCCCGAAGCTCCGGAAGTCCTCCTCCGTCGCGACGGCCGCTTCTCGCTCATCCGTCGCCGCCAGTCGCTCGAGCAGATCCTGCAGAACGAACTTCCCGCCGAAGGTCTCTGAACGTGCCGCTCCTTTCCCCAGCGCTGGGTGAGACGTTGCCGGACTCGCCGCACGCGACGGTCGTCTGCTTGCCGACACTCGCCGACGTCGAGAGCTACGAGCGCAAGGAAGCGCGCGTCTGGGGCGTGCTGCGTTCCGGCTATCCGCGCTTCGTCCGCAACGCGCTCGTCACGCGCGCCGCGCAGGAAGCCGCCCGCCGCCTCGGCCGCGCCGGCGAACTTTTCCCGCTCGTCTCGGAAGCGGCCGCCCGCCGCCTCGCCGACCACGTCGGCGCGCCGCTGACCTCGCTCGACGCCGTCGGCGACTGGTGGCTGGCCGTGACGCCCGCCGGCGAAGCCGCGCTGCGTCTCGCCAAGATGGTGCAGCACACCGGCACGCTCATCTCCTCGCGTCAGGCCGAAGCCTGGCTCGCGGGTGACGCGCCTGTCGACGGATCCGCCGCGGCCGCGACGATTCGCGCCACGCTCAGCCCGTATCTCGCCGCTGTGCCGGCGGCGGACATCCTCATCGCCTCCGCCGGGATGAACGCGGTCGACGCCGGCCTCGCCGCCGTCGAAGCCGTGCAGCGTCCCCGTGGCCGCACCGCATGGGTCCAGTTCGGCTGGCTGTACGTCGACTCCACGCGTCTCTTCGAGAAGGCGCGCGATGCCAAGCATCACTTCGTCGCCGACGTGCGCGACCTCGGCGCGGTCGAACGGCTGCTCGCGACGGGCACCGTCGCCGGCGTCCTGACGGAAATCCCGAACAACCCGCAGCTCGAGACCGCCGACCTGCCGGCGCTCCGCGCCCTCTGCGACAAGTACGGAGCGAAACTGCTCCTCGATCCGAGCAGCGTCGGCCTCGCTTCCGTCGACGTCCTGCCTTTCGCCGACGTCGTCGTCTCGAGCCTCACGAAATACGCCGCCTCCGAAGGCGACGTCATGGCCGGCGTGCTCGCCATCGATCCCGCCCGGCCCGACGCGGCCGCGCTGCTCGCCGCTGCTCGCCACCGCCTTGCGCCTTTGCACGCGCTCGACCTCCACGCGCTCGCCGCCCAGATCGGCCGCATGGAGGAAGTCACGCGCCGCCTCGCCGCCAACGCCGCCGAGCTCGCGCGTCGGCTCGCCGCGCACCCCGCGGTCGCCCGCGTGCG
>CAXNHL010000030.1:0-11459 GCA_964202105.1 Opitutales bacterium
ATCAACCCCGTCGCCGCCTCCCTGATCGAAGCCGACGTCAAGGTCGGCCAGGAAGTCCGCAAGCCCATCAACGTGGCCGACCTCGGCCGCATCGCCGCCAAGACCACCCAGCAGCTGCTCAACCAGCGCTTCCGTAAGATCGAGAAGGACCAGGTCTTCCAGGAGTATAAGGACAAGGTCGGCGACATCGTCACCGGCACCGTCCGTCGCACCGAGCGCGGCAACGTCGTGATCGAACTCGGCACCGCCGAAGCCGTCCTCACCCACAAGGAGCGCTGCCATGGCGACGAATTCCGCACCGGCGACCGCATCCGCTGCCTCCTCCTCGAGATCCGCGAAGACCCGCAGCGCGGCCGCGAGTTCGTGCTCTCGCGCGCCAACCCGGCGTTCGTCCGCCGCCTCCTCGAGCTCGAGGTCGCCGAGATCGCCGACAAGACCGTCACCATCGCCGCCATGGCCCGCGACCCGGGCTACCGCACCAAGATCGCCGTCGACTCCCGCGATCCCAAGGTCGACCCCGTCGGCGCCTGCGTCGGCGCCCGCGGCGCCCGCGTCCGCAACATCGTCAAGGAACTCGGCGGCGAGAAGATCGACATCATCCGCTACCACGCCGAGCCGCTCAAGCTGCTCGAAGAAGCCATCCGTCCGGCCAAGCCGCGCAACGTCCGCATCGATGAACGCACCCGCTCCATCTTCTTCGAAGTGGACGAGGATGACATGCGCATCGCCATCGGCAGCAAGGGACGCAACGCCCGCCTGACCTCCAAGCTCATGGGCTGGGGCCTCAACATCCAGAAGGCCACCCACGCCGCCGAAAGCTTCGAAGCCAAGGCCGGCGACGCCGCCGTGCGCATCGCGGACCAGCTCGGCCTCCCGGCCGAACTCATCGCGAAGTTCGTCGGCCTCGGCATCTCCAGCGTCGAAGCCCTCGAAGGCGCGACCGTGGAAGACTTCAAGGAAAGCGGCATCCCGACCGAAGAGGTCGAAGCCGTCCTCGCCGCCTACGCCAAGGGCCGCCGCGCGTAATCCTTCCGCCGTCCACCCTCCCGACACCCTCCGCCCGCGCACATGACCGAGAAGAAGAAATCCGAAGCCAAGAAGCCCGCGACCACGCAGCGCTTCAGCGACGTGGCCAAGGAGCTCGGCATCGAGGTCAAGGCGCTGCTTGCCCTGGTCGACCAGTTCGTGGCGGCCCGTCCCGACTTCAAGGACTACGTCTTCACCGACGGCAAGAAGCCCGCGGCCTCGAGCAACTTCGGCAAGATCTACCGCGAGGAGTTCATGGCGTTCGCCGCCGACAAAGTCCCGAAGAAGGCCGAGCCCGTTCCGGAACCCGTCCAGCCCGCCGCCGAGGCCCCCAAGGCTCCGGAGCCGGCCAAGCCTGCTCCGGCCGCACCGGTCGCCAAGCCCGGCACCCCTCCTCCGGTGAGCCTGCCGCCGCGCCCGACCATCTCGGCCACGCCGACGCCCGCCGCCCGCCCGCCGGTCACGCCGATCATCCCGCGTCCGGCCATCGCGCCCACGCCGGCCAAGGCCGACCTGCCGCCCGTCGTCATCAGCAACACGCCGCCGCCCGTCCCCTCCCGTCCGGCCAACGTGCCGCCCATCGTGCGCCCGCCGGCCGCCCCCATCGTCAATCGCCCGGCCGCGACCAGCAGCCAAGCCGCCCCGGGCAGCAAGGGCGCCATCACCGTCCGCCCGCCGATCGTCGTGCGTGACTTCGCGATCGCGCTCAATCTCAAACCCTTCCAGGTCATCGGCAACCTGATGGAACTCAACAAGGTCGTCAGCGTCTCCTCCGTCATCGAAGAAGCCGACGCCCGTAAGGTCGCCGAACGTCACGGCTACACGCTGGAAATCCGCCACCGCGGCGAAGGCGTGCAGCCCGTCAAGAAGGTCGAGAAGCCTTCCGAAGACGATCCGGCGCTCATGACCCCGCGCCCGCCCGTCGTCTGCGTGCTCGGTCACGTCGACCACGGCAAGACCACCCTCCTCGACTTCTTCCGCAAGACCAACGTCGTCTCGGGCGAAGCCGGCGGCATCACCCAGCACATCGGCGCCTACTCCGTCGCCTACCAAGGCGAGAAGCCTGAGTATAAGGGCAAGACCGTCACCTTCCTCGACACCCCCGGCCACGCCGCCTTCGCCAAGATGCGCGAGCGCGGCGCTTCGGTGACCGACGTCGCCGTGCTCGTCGTGGCGGCGGACGACGGCTTCATGCCGCAGACCGAGGAAGCCCTCAAGTTCGCGCAGAAGCACGCCAGCGCCATCGTGGCCGCGATCAACAAGGTCGACGCCAAGGGCGCGAACCTCGACCGCGTGAAGCAGCAGATGCAGCAGCGCAACATCACCCCGGAAGACTGGGGTGGCGAGACCATCACCAGCCCCGTGTCGGCGCTTAAGGGCACCGGTATGACCGAGCTCCTCGAGTCCATCCTGCTCCAGGCCGAAGTCCTCGACCTCAAGGCCAACGCGAAGTGCCCCGCCCAGGGCGTCGTCATCGAATCGCAGATGGAGACCGGCCGCGGCCCCACCGCCACCGTCATCGTGCAGAAAGGCACCCTCAAGCCCGGCGACTCGTTCGTCTGCGGCGAGACCTGGTGCAAGGTGCGCGCACTCATGGATGAGCGTGGCAACCGCATGCCCTCCGCCACTCCCGGCGCTCCGGCGCTCGTGCTCGGTTGGGACGCCGTCCCGGCCCCCGGCACCAAGTTCAAGACCGTCAAGAACGACCGCGAAGCCCGCGAGATCGCCGAAGAAGCCGCCCTCGCCGCCCGCAAGGCCGCCGAGGCCGTGCAGCAGGCGCCGAACACCGGCGCCCGCCCGGGCATGTCGGACCTCGAACGCCTCATGGCCGCCCTCGCCCAGGACAAGGAGAAGATCCTCCGCGTCCTGCTGAAGGCCGACGTCAACGGCACGCTCGAAGCCCTCGAAGGCTGTCTCCGCGACATCAAGTCGGCCAAGGTCCGCCTCGAAGTCGTCGGCGGTTCCGTCGGCCCCGTGACCCAGGGCGACGTCGCCCTCGCCGAAGCTTCCAAGGCCCTCATCGTCGCCTTCGACACCAAACTCGAGAACGGCGTCCAGCCGCAACTCAAGCGCACCGGCGTCCGCCTCATCACCCATGACATCATCTACGAGCTGATCACGCTCGTGAAGGACGCCATGACCGAACTCCTCGACCCCGAGGTCCGCGAGAACAAGCTCGGCGCCGCCGAAGTGCGCGCCGTCTTCCCCCTCGGCAAGGAGCACAAGGTCGCGGGTTGCATGGTCACCGAAGGCCTCATCCGCCGCGCCGCCAAGGCGCGCGTGGTCCGCGGCGGCAAGATCATCCACAACGGCCCGGTCGAGACGCTGCGCCGCTTCAAGGACGACGCCTCCGAGGTCAAAGCCGGCTTCGAGTGCGGCATCAAGCTCGGCGGCTACGACGAGTACCAGCCCGGCGACATCATCGAAGCCGTCGAGATGGTGCAGACGCGTCCGAGCCTCTAAGCCTCATGTCCCAACGCCAGCTCCGGGTCGCCGAACTCATCCAGCGCGAGGTCTCCTCCGCGTTGCGTCAGTCCTGGCCGACCGAAGCCGCGCTGATCACGATCACCGTCGCGAGCGTCGCCCCCGACCTCCGCCAGTGCCGCATCGGCTACGCTGTCTCGGGCGACGACGCCGAGCGCAAGAAGGCCCGTGCCTTCCTGAAGCGCGTGCGCACGGAACTGCGCGCCACCGTCGGCGGCTTCCTGCAGATGAAGCACACACCGGACATCCTCTTCACCGAGGATGACATCACCGGCGGCGTGGCGCGCGTGCAGGCTCTGCTGGACGACATGGCCCGCAAGGATCGCGCGGCCAATCCGCCCAAGGCCGACTAAGCCGTCGGCGGGCCGACCTCAGGGAAGTCCTTCAACGCTTCGCGGACCACCGCGGCGCGGCGTCGGTCACGGCCATCGCTGTCGAGCTCCTGGCCGGCGCGCGCCTGCACGTGCGCGGGCTGGCCTTCGATCATCAGACGATCGACGAGATGGCGGCGTTCTTCCGGCAGGCAGCCCATGTCGCAGGCGAGCCGCAGGTGCGAAAGCATGTTCATCGCCTCCGAACTCGTGAGCAGGCGGGCGGAACGGAGAACACCGAGCGAACGGGCGAGGCGGTCGACGAACTTCTCGCCTTCTTCCTGCGCAAGCTTGCGGCGGGCGTTCCATTCCTGCTCGACGACGTGTTTGATCCAGCCGCCGAGGTGCTTGAGGATCGCGTCCTCGGAGAGTCCGAGCGTCTGCTGATTGGAGATCTGGAAGACGTTGCCGGCGGCTTCGGTGCCTTCGCCCAGCCAGCCGCGGACCGCGAGTCCGTCCTGATTGAGCGCGCGCGTGACCTTGTCCATGTGGCCCGCGAGGCAGAGTCCGGGGAGATGGACCATCGCCGAGGCGCGCAGGCCCGTGCCGACATTGGTGGGGCAGGCCGTGAGGTAGCCGAGGCGGTCCGAGAAGGCCAGCTTGAGCACGCCGCCGAGGGCGTCGTCGAGCTGTTCGGCGATGTGCCAGGTACCGCGCAGGTGCCAGCCGGCCTTGACGACCTGGATGCGCAGGTGGTCCTCTTCGTTGACCATCACGGAGACGGTCTGATCGCGACTGATGACGGCGGCGCCGCTCTTGCCCGCGGCGAGTTCCTTGGAGACCAGATGGCGCTCCACGAGCACCGAGCGGTCGCGGTCGCCGAGTTCGCCCATGCGCACGACGTGCCCGCGGCGGAACTTCGGCAGACCCTCGAGCGCGGTGACGCAGCGGTCGGAGGTCTCCTTGCGCTGAGGCAGCTTGGCCCAGCCGGGGAACGGCAGCCCTTCGAGATTACGCGCGAGGCGGATGCGCGTGCTCAGCACGACGGCCTGCTGGCCGCCGAGGAGGTGGGTGAGTTCGCTTTCGGCGGCGAGGATGTCTTCGACGGACATGGTCAGGAGGCGAGCTGGCGCTCGAGGGCGGCGATCTCATCGCGCAGACGCGCGGCGGCTTCGAAGTCCTCGCCGGTCACGGCGGCGGTCATCTCGAGACGGGCCGCGTCGAGGCGACGACGCAGTTGGGCGACGGGCACCACGCCGGCGGGAGCCCGGCCGACGTGGGCGGGCTCGTGCTGGACCTTGATGAGCAGTCCGTCCAAGGCCTCCCCGAAAGTCTCCCAGCAGGCCGGACAGCCGAGCCGGCCGCGCTTGCGGAAATCGAGGTCGGTGAAGCCGCACTGCGGACAGGTCAGCGTCGGGGCCGGGGTCGTGGCGGCGAGCGCGTCGGCCAGCTGGAAGACGGCCGGATCGGTGGCCCCACCCTTCTGGGCGCAGGCTTCGCAAAGATGGACCTTGGTGACCTTTCCGTGGACGACCTGGGAGAGGTGGACCGTGGCGGCCTCCTCGCACAGCGAACACTGGGTCGGCTTGGACATCGGCCTTCAGACAATGCGACTGCGGCCAATTGGCAAGGGCAAGCGGGGAGCGGAGTTTGACTTCGGGGGCGTCGGCGGCTTGATGGGAAGGACGTCAGATGTCCTCCAAGCCCCGCATCGTCATCACCGGCCTCGGCCTCACCGCCCCCAATGGGAACTCGCTGGGCGAATTCCGGGCCAACCTGCTCGCCGGCAAGGCCCGTATCGCCGTGATCGACGTCCGGCACATGGGCCGCCACCCGGCGGGAGTCTGTGATTTCGACGCCACCAAATGGCAGAAGCGGAAGGAAATCCGCAACGGCACCCGCGTCGGCTCCATCTCCATCTTCTGCGCCCGCGAAGCCCTGGGCGACTCCGGCCTCGACTGGGACAAAGTCGACAAGTCCCGCGTCGGCGTCTACCTCGGCATCACCGAGCACGGCAACGTCGAGACCGAGAACGAGATCCATAACATCTCCCAGTTCGGCAACGACACCAAGTACTGGACGCACCATCACAACCCCCGGACGGTGGCGAACAACCCGGCCGGCGAGGTCACGATGAACATGGGCATCACCGGCCCGCATTACACCATCGGCGCCGCCTGCGCCGCGGGTAACGCCGGCCTCATCCAGGCCGCGCAGATGCTCCAGCTCGGGGAGGTCGACTTTGCCTTCGCTGGCGGCGTCTCCGAGTCCATCCACACCTTCGGCATCTTCGCCGGCTTCAAGAACCAAGGCGCCCTGGGCGCCCACGAAGACCCCACGAAAGCCTCCCGCCCCTTCGACAAGAACCGCAACGGCATCGTCATCTCCGAGGGCGGCGCCATCTACGTCCTCGAACGTCTCGACGACGCCCTGGCCCGCGGCGCCCGCATCATCGCCGAGATCGCCGGCTGGTGCATCAACTCGGACGCCACCGACGCCGTCCTGCCCAACCCCGAACGGCAGACCGAATGCGTCCGCATGGCCCTCCAGCGCGCCGGCATGAAGCCGCAGGACATCCACATCGTCTCCACCCATGCCACGGCCACGGCCTTGGGGGATATCCAGGAATGCACGGCGCTTAGGGCCGTCTTCTCCGACTGCCCGGAAACCCGCATCAATAACACCAAGAGCTTCATCGGGCACTGCATGGGGGCGGCCGGGGCCCTGGAACTGGCGGGCAACCTGCCCTCTTTCGACGACCATTGGGTCCACCCGACCATCAATATCGACGAATTAGACCCCGAATGCGCGCTTCCGGGGCTCGTCATCAACCAACCGGTCAAAGTCGACCGGGTCGACGCCATCCTAAACAACTCTTTCGGCATGCTGGGCATCAATTCGGCGCTCATCGTCAAGAAATATGGGGTTGCCTGACGGGGTTTGGACGTTTGAAACAAGCCTGAAAACATGACCAAGGACGACATCAAGCAGGTGGTTCTCGATATCATCGCCGACATCGCGCCGGACGAGGATCTGACCGCCGTCAAACCGGAGGTCCGCCTCCGCGACCAGCTGTCCCTCGATTCGATGGACTTCCTGGATATCGTCATGGAGCTCCGCAAGAAGCACGGCATCGAAGTCCCCGAGGCCGATTACGTCCAGCTGGCGTCCCTCGACTCCTGCGCCGAGTACCTCCACCCGAAGTTCGAAGCCAAGGGTAAGTAAGGCCCCAGCCTCGGCCACCCCCAGAGACCGCCTATCCGGCGGTCTTTTGCTTGGCCAAGGTCGTCATCCTCGCCGACCCCGGCTTTCTTGATTTGCCGACCCACCGCCCTCTCCCTAGGCTTCCCACCGTGCACCCTGTCCGCCGCTTCCTCTTCGCCGCGCTCGCTATGAGCGTCGTCCTGCCGGCGCTCGCCGAGACCGTGCAGCTCCGTCGCACCGGCAACGCGACCGTGATCGCCTTCGAATACATCACCCAGGATGAGGCCACCATCATGGTCAAGCGCCTCGACGCCGACGTCGTCCTGACGTACCGCTGGGAAGACCTCGACACCGATTGGATCAAGCGGAACAACCCGAAGCTCTGGGCCGAACGCGAGCTGATGCTCGATCTGGAAAAGCCTGAGAAGAAGATGGCGGCCAAGGAGAACGAAGATCCCTTCGCCCAGCAGGCCGTGGCCACCGACGCGAAATCCTTGGTCAAGAACCTCCTCGTCTCCTTGCAGGACGGCCTCAAAGGCATGTCCCTCACCGCCAACCGTGTCGACGTGGTCTGCAACGAATTCCAGCTCGATGAGAACGTGTTCTGGCTGGGCTTCGACGACTTGAAGCGCGCCAGCCAGCTCTCCGGCAAGCTCGAGGCGTCTGCCCGCGTCGAAGCGATCGACGACGAGGATACGGGCACGAAGACCAAGACCAAGGGCAAGACGGCGACCAAGGCCAAGGTCCGCACGGCGGAGAGCATCTCCGCCGAAGCCGCCGCCAAGAAGGCCGCCACGGAAGACGCCCGCCCCTACAATACGCTCGGCTACCTGCGCACCCTCGCCGAAGGCGGCACGAAGGGCAAACCGGTCTGGATGATGTTGCGTCGGGCCACGGCCGACCGCGAAGCGATCAAGACCATCCTGACGAAGTACGCCGCCCAAGCCGGAGAACTCGCCGAGAAGCCCGAAGCCAAGACCTCGAAAGGAGAGCTGATGGCCCTCAAGAAGGCGCTCGAGAACTGCGCCGAATCCATAGGCAAGGTCACGCGTGAGAACATCGCCGTCGAGGCCCGCCTGCAGACGGATTGCCGGACGGTGCTGACCTTGGCCCTGCGCTGAGCCGGCTACCCTGGCAAAGAGTCCGGCCGCCTTCCCTGAGGAAGACGGCCGGTTTGAATGGTGGAGCCTATCGGGCTTGAACCGACGACCTCTTGCATGCCATGCAAGCGCTCTACCAACTGAGCTAAGGCCCCGTTAAATGGGAAGGGGAACAAAGATGAGCCCGTGCGGAGGGTCAACGCTTTTTTCCCACCCCGCCGAGTCTCTGGTTGCCAATGGGCTTGGGGTGCTTTGCCTTTCCTTCGTGGAAGCGTCCGAAAACCAGCCAGAATCCGCCGAACCAGGCACCGAAGCCCGTTCGAACGGTCAAGGCGGCCGCGGCCAAGGGGGCATCCGCATCGAAAAGGATTTCATCGAGTCCCTTCCGGTCGGCGAATGGACCGGCCCGATCGAGCTGATCGAGTCCGAGAAGGACGCCGCCAAGGCCATCGCCTCGCTCGCCCGTGACCGTGTCCTGGGCTTCGACACCGAGACCAAGCCCTCCCACACGCGCGGCGAATATAACCTGCCTTCGATCCTGCAGCTGGCCGGCCAGCACCACATCTTCGTCTTCCGCCTCGATCACTGCGGCGGCATCCCCCTCGCCTTCCCGGTGCTTTGCAACGACCGCCAGGCCAAGGTCGGCGTCGCCGTGCGCGACGACGTCAAGAATCTCCGCGCCCGCGCTCCCTTCGAAGACCGGGCGTTCATCGACATCGCCGACCACACGAAGAAGACCGGATTGGTGAACACGGGCCTCCAGGCCCTCGCCGCCCACTTCCTGCGTCTGCAGATGAAGAAATCGAAGAAGGTGCAGACCTCGAACTGGGCCAAGCCTCTGGACGAACGTCAGATTCAATACGCCGCCAACGACGCCTGGTTCAGCCGCGAGCTGTTCCTGAAGCTCGAACAGGACGGCCTGATCCCGCGGTTCGAATGAACCCCGAAGCCGCCCGCGCCGCCGCCGCGCTGGGGCTCGACGCCACCCGCCGACATATCTTCCTCTGCGTGAAGTCGTCGGAGCAGGCCTGCTGCGGCGGCGAACTCGCGGCGAAATCGTGGGAACACCTGAAGACGCGCCTGAAGCAGCTGGGACTCTCCGAAAAAGGCGGCATCCAGCGCACGAAGGCCGACTGCCTGCGCGTCTGCGCCGCCGGCCCGGTCGCCGTGGTCTACCCCGAAGGGGTCTGGTATGGCCACTGCACGCCCGAGAACCTCGACCGGATCATCGCCGAGCACCTCGTCGGCGGGAAGATCGTCGCGGACCTCCGCATCGCGGGGCCTACTTCGCCTTAGTCTCTTTCTTCTTCGGAAGGTCCACCTTCTGCGCGAGCGCTCGCAGCTTGGGATAAAGCTCCGCATACGGCACGTCCTGGACCGCCGAACCGGATTTGACGGCCATGGAAGCCGCGACGCCGGCTGACTCGCCGAGGATCATCCAGACGGGCTCCATGCGGATGGAGGTCATGGCGATATGGCTGGCGGAGACGCAGACGGGGACGAGCAGGTTCGTGCATTGGGCCTTCTTGGGGACGATCGAGCGGTAAGGAATCCGGTAGATGCCGCGGTGCTCGTCCTCCAGGTAGAGCATGGAATAATAGCCGCCCATCAGCGCGACCTTACCATCGAGGGCAACGGTCGCATAGGGCCATTCATCGACGCCATAGGAGGCCAGACCGACGGAGTCGGCGGGACTGGTCCGTCCTTCCAGATCCTTCTGAGTGACGACGTAATCGGAGATCATGCGACGGGCCTCACGGACGTAGAGCTGGTGCGGGTAGCCCTTGGTGTCGTCGAACGCACCTTTCTCCAAGCCGGCGCTCCGCGCGACTTCCTTCTGCTTCGCCGGCACTGACGGGTCGGTGCGCAAGAAATGCGTCATGCCGCGGACGAAATCCTGCTGCTCCTTCCAGACCCGGGCCCGGGTCGCGTAATCACCGTCTGGGTAGCTGGCATTGTGGCCGTAGTTCGTCGGCGCGAACAGCGCGCGTGCGAGGTTCCCGGCCCCGCCGGAATAGACGCGCCCGCCGCTCACCTCCCAGCCGTCGACCTTGCCGCGCATCACGCGTCCGGAAAGGATGTCCACGCCCTGCTGGAAAGCCCGGCGATAGAGTTCGAACTGCTTCGGGTCGTAATTCGCCGGCGGCTCGATCGGCAGGCTCTCGCCCTTGAAGACGAAGCGCCAGCGGAAGCCGTAACCCATCGTGAGCTTGTCCGCCTCGCCGACCGGCGCCACCGGCGTCGACTGAAGGCCCGACAGCAGGCCGCTCTGCGGTTCGCCGGCTTTGACGTAAGGATCGATCGCGTAGACCGACATCGGGGGCTGCGCGCCGGCCAGGCTCTCGTCGTAAGTCGACTTTGCCTCGCGACCATAGGCATAAGCGACGCCTGCCCTCGCCATGAGGTCGCCTTCGTAGGAGCAATCGATGAAGACCTTGGCCTTGATGACGCGCGCCATGGCCTTCGATGGCTTCGCCGGCGGGCAGCCATACTCATCGAACGGGGCGAAATCCAGGTCCAGGTAGCGGATCACTCCGTCGACCTTCAGGGCCGCTCCGACCCGATGCTCGAAGAGCACCGTGACGCCGGCGGCTTTGAGCATCTCGGCGAAGACCGCGCGATACTGGGCGTCCTTATAGTCCTTCTTGAGTATCGGCCGGGTCGAGCCGCTGACGGCTTCCTCGCGGCCCCAATCGATGTGCATCAAGCCGCCGCCCGTCATGCCACCCAACCAGCGGCTCGGCTCGACCACGATGACCTTGGCTCCCTCTTTGGCGGCGGCGCAGGCGGCCATCACGCCGCTGGCGTTGCCACCATAGACGCAGACGTCATAGGCCACACCGGGCTCCGCCGCCAGGAGACGCGCAGCCCAGACACCGACCACGAGCCAGGCGGTTTGCCGAAGGAATTTCCGGCGAGTCTGGGATGCGAAGGTCACGGGTATTAGCGTTTAGCGCAAGGCGGGCAATCGGCGGCGGGCCTCGATGAGCACCTGATCCCAGCCGGCGGAGGTACGATCGAGGATGACCTGTCTTTCCTCCTGATTAGCCCCGGGCCAAGACTCCGCCAAAGTCTTGATCTCCTGCTCTAATTGTTTCCAGCGGGGCTCATTCATCATCTCGTCCAGGGCCTTCTCTGCTGAAGCACTGATGCCGAAAAAGCGGGATTTATCGTCATAACCCAGCTCCTCGGCCAGCGCCTGCAACTTGGCAAATTTCACTTCGTTCAAATCCGCCAAATCCTTCGGCCCCAATTCCGGAGCGTCCGGCCGCACGTTCTTTGACTCATCTAAGTTAAGGAATGCAGCGCTGCGCAGCTTCACCCTCAACTGACC
>CAXNHL010000031.1:0-11381 GCA_964202105.1 Opitutales bacterium
TCCGGCCGGCTCGCCTGGCTCGGGACGTCGCTGACGGCCCTCCTGCTCTTCCTTTCGTTCGGCCCGCTCGGACATCCCTTCTGGGCGTTCATCGCGCTCGTGCCCGCCGCGGTCGCCGCCGCGTTCAATCCGGAGTGGCGTGACTGGCGTCGCGCCGGCTTCGCGACGAGCTGGGTGCTCTGGATCGCCCTGCTCGTCTGGCTGCGTCATGTCTATCCGCCGCTCGGCTGGCTGGGACTGGTGCTGCTCACCGCCTACTGCGCGCTCTACCTGTCCGGCTGGCTGCTGCTGCTCCGCTGGATCTTCCCGGCCTGCGCCGGCGCCGGTCTGCCCGCGCGCTTGCTCGCGATCGCCGGCCTCGCGGGCGCGTGGGGACTGCTCGAGTGGACGCGCGCCACGATCCTCTCCGGCTTCGGCTGGCTGCCGCTCGCGGCTTCGCAGACGGGCAACCCCGTGATGCTCAGCCTCTGTGCGTGGGTCGGTCCGATCGGCCTCTCCATCGCGCTCGTGCTCTTCAACCTCGGCTTCGCCCGCTGGATCGTCCGGCTTATCGAATCCTACCGCGAAGACGCGCGCCTCGCGCCCGTAGGCCCCGCCGGCTGGCTGCGTCGGCTCACGCCCGAACTTTACGTCGGCCTCCTGCCGATCGCCGGCGGCTTCCTCGCCTTGCTCGCCGCCAACGCCACCAAGGCCACGCTGCCGCACGTCACCATCACCCCCGCGGTCGTGCAGACGGACTTCGATCCCAACGCCAAATGGGACGGCGGGCGCCTGCAGGAACACCTGCGCCTCGTCGAGACGATGACCATCGACGTCGCCGGCGGCCGGAAGGCGGACTTCGTGCTCTGGCCGGAAGCGGCTCTGCCGCTGACCTTGGAGAGCGAAGCCTACGTCGAACGACTCAAGGCCCTGTCGGCGGTCACCGACACGACGCTCCTGATCGGCGCCATCGACCGACGCGGCGCCGGTTACGGTAACGCCGCCGCCGTGGTGACGTCCGAAGGCGTGCGCAAGCCCGCCTACGCGAAGCGCCACCTCGTGCCGTTCGGCGAATACGTGCCCTTCGCCGACTTCCTGCCTTTACGGAAGGTCGTGCCGATCGAGACCGACTGCGTGGCCGGCACCGGCCCTACCCTGTTGCCGTTGAGCACACGCCAAGGCCGCACCTTCATGGCCGGCGCGTTGGTGTGCTATGAAGACGTCTTCCCGGAGCTCGCCCGCGAACATGCGCTCGCCGGCGCCGACGTGCTCGTCGTGATAACCAACGACGCTTGGTATGGCCGCGAGGCCGGGGCTTACCAGCACGCGGCCCACTCCGTCCTGCTGGCGGCCGCCACCGGCCTGCCCGTGGTCCGCTGCGGCAACGCCGGCTGGAGCGGGACCATCGACCCCCTCGGCCGGGCCTTCCCCGTCCTGGAGGAAGGCAGCATCTATTTCCGGGGCGCCCGCCTGGCCACGCCGGTCCGGATCCCGCGCGACCGCCAGCCCGAGACCTTTTGGGTCCGCCATGGCGACTGGGCCGTCGGCTTGGGCGGCCTCTGCTTCGCTTTGGCCTACCTCTGGCGTCGCCGGCGGGCGGCCTGAGCCAGAAATCCGCAGGTCCTTGTCGACCTCCCGCGGATTCCGTCCAAATTAGGGTGACCCCGGCGCTTCCCGCGCCAAGCCGCCCACCGATGAAGCCCCTGCGCCTCCTGTTCGCCAGCCTCGGCCTCTGCCTCGCCTGTTCGCTCGTGGCGCAGGACCTCAAGAAGCCCAAGGAGGAGTTCCCCGAGAGCGGCGTCGCGACCTATCGCCTGCGGATCAAAGCCATCCCCACGCTCGTCGTGAAGATCAACGGCGTCAACGTGCTGCTCGGCGTCGACACCGGCTGCCAAGGCACCGCCGTGCTCACGCCGCGCGCGGCGGAACGCTGCGGCATCAGCGAAGCCTTCTCCGTGCCCTCGATGGGCAACTCCGGCCGCAAGGAATCGACCTACGGCCTCGTCGAGAAACTGCAGGCCGGCGAAGTCACCTGGCGCGATTTCCACGTGGCCATCATGCCGCTCGACGGCATGGACATCGACGGACTCATGGGCGCCGACCTGCTCTTCGGGCGGCCCTTCTACATGGACCTGCGCAACAAGGTCATGATCCTCGGCAAGATCCCCGACACCTCCGCGGCCCACGAAGTCCCCATCTACAGCCGCGGCGGCCACTGCGGCGTCAACATCGAGGTCGAAGGCGTCAAGGTGCCCATGATCGTCGATTCCGGCGCCTCGAAGTCCTACATGAGCTCGCTGAAGTTCCGCGGCGAGACCGAGTTCCGCGGCTTCCTGCCCGTGGCCACCGTGCGCGGCACTTCGCTCACGCGCGTGCAGGTCTGCAAGATCAAGTCGCTGCGCATCGGCGGCGCCCCGCTGACGGGCGTCGAATTCATCCGCGACGAGGAGCATAACCTGCTCGGTGATGATTTCCTGCGCGCCCACCCCATCGCGGTGGACATGGCTTCGCGACGCATGTGGCTCTTCGAGCCGCAGGTCGCGGACAAGCCGACGGACGCCCCGGGCAAGTAAGCCGTCGGCTCAGCGCCGGCGACCGGACTTGCCGGAGCCCTTGGCGCCGCCTTCGGATTCGCCGCCTTCGGATTCGCCCGCGCCTTCTTCGGCCGGCTCTTCCTCGTCGTCCCAGCGAAGGTTCTTCTCCATGTCCTTGTCGACTTCCTCGACGTCGGGCAGGTCGGCGATGTCCTCGGCGGCCGCCTGGGCGCGCGCGGGCTTGTCGTCGTCGTCATCGTCGCCCGGGACTTCGTGGCCTTGCGGGACGAATTCCAGGATGTCGGTGATCTCTTCGAAAGGATGGATGTCGCGGCCTTCGATCATGGCCTGGTTGCGGAGTTCGCTGAGCTGCTCATCCACGTCCTCGACGGTGAGCTTCTGCTCCAGCTTGATCGTGTCGTTGATGAGCTTCACGCGCAGGCGCATGATGTGCTCGAGGAGATCGGCGTAGGCGCCCTTGTCGCCGTCCTTGACGTTCGGCAGGGCGAAGAGCGGCTCTTCGGAGTCGAGGATGTGCTCGGCCACGCGGACGAGGCGGACCGTCTGGTCCTTCTCGATGTCCTGGGCCTGGAAAGGGACGAAGGCCGCCTCGAGGATCTCGTTGGAGAGACCGTACTCGCGGAGGGGGTCCATCATGTCGAGGATCCAGGGGAGCTGGTAAGGATCGAGGATGCCGAGACCGTCGGGCTCGTAATGCTTCGGGTCGGAGTTCTCCTTCACCCACCAGTTGCCTTCCTTCTCCTTGAAACGGATGGTGCACCAAAGGAGCTTTGAGGTAGTCACAGCCATGGCAGGGTGGTTTGCCCAAGTCTGGGCGGGAGTCAAGAGGGGTCGGCGGCGGCCCCAAATGGCGGGCTTCTCCGCTTTCCTTCCGGCCTTTCCTCCCTTAACTCCGGGGCATGTCTTTCCTGTACGACAAGGTGATCGCGAAGGCCCTCTACAAGCTCGACCCCGAGACGGCCCACCAGGTCGGCCTGCGTGGCATGGGCCTCCTCGGAGCCATCGCCCCCCTCCGTGCCCTGATGGAGCGCTCGCTGACCCCCAAGGGCGGCCGCCCGATCGAAGCCTTCGGCCTGAAATTCCCCAACCACATCGGCCTCGCCGCCGGATTCGACAAGGACGGCCTCGGCTGGCGCGGCGCGGCCGCCCTCGGCTTCGGCCACGTCGAAGTCGGCACCGTCACGCCCAAGGCGCAGCCCGGCAACGAGAAGCCCCGCGTGTTCCGTTACCCCGAGCTCAACGCCGTGGTGAACGCCTACGGTTTTCCGAACAACGGCGCCCAGGCTCTCTATGACCGTCTGAGCAAGCATCCTGGTCGCGGCCAGCGCGTCAGCCCGCTCGGCATCAACATCGGCAAGAACAAGGCCACCGCCAACGAGCAGGCGCACGAAGACTACCTCACCTGCTTCAAGCTTCTCGCCCCGCTCGCCGATTACGTCGTCGTCAACATCAGCAGCCCGAACACCACCGGATTGCGCGCCCTCCAAGACCGCGCCCCGCTCGTGACGCTGCTCTCCACGATCGCGCAGGAGAACCGCTCCGTCGCCGGCGGCCCGGTGCCCCTGCTCCTCAAGATCGCCCCGGACCTTAATCCGAACCAGCTGGCCGACATCGTCAGCGTCGTCGGCGAATGCGGCTTCGCCGGCATCATCGCCACGAACACCACCGTCACCCGCCCCGCGGGCACCGAAGCGTGCTCGCCCGGCCGCGGTGGCCTCAGCGGCGCCCCGCTCCTCGAACGTTCCCTGCAGGTCGTGCGTTTCCTCGCCAAGGAAGCCGACGGCCGCATCCCGATCGTCGGCTGCGGCGGCATCCTCTCCGCCAAGGACGCCGGTCGCTTCATGGACGAAGGCGCCTGCCTCGTGCAGGTCTACTCGGGCCTCATCTTCCGCGGACCGGAACTCGCCCGCGAGATTGCCGAAGGGCTCGCCTGGCGCCAGCGCGCCTGGGCCTGATCACTTCGTCGGCGCGACGGGGATGTGCACTTCCGACTGCTTGAGGAAGAAGGGCACGAACGGGCTGTTCCAGTAGACCGCATAGGGCTCACCCGCGGCCTTCACGTCCGTGCGCTTGGCCAGCCAGGCCTTCAGCTCGGTCAGGGCTTCCTCGTAATTCTCCCGGCTATACGAGCCGCGGATGCCGATGGCGGCCACGCGGCGCTCGGGCACCGACGAAAGTTTCACCGCCGGCGTCTCCGCGAGATCGGCGCGCTTCGCCGAAGCTTCGTCCATGTAGAAGACCATCGTGCCCGGCTTGATGCCCGCCTCGACCGGCGCGGTCATCGGGATCTTGTTCGAGTCGATGTAGCGGAAGAGCTTCATGAACAGCCCGTTGTCCGCTGCGAAATAATCGTTCGACGACTCCGTGCGCATCCAGCGGGCCGCCGGCAAGGTCTTCAACTCCAGGTCGCCCGGGGAGGTGCGCGGGTAGGCTTCTTCCACGGCGCTGAGGTTGGCGGACAGGGCCATGATGGCGAGGGCAACCCGGAGGAGCGTGTTCATATCGCCATTTAAAGGCCTGCGGCCGACGTTCCAACCCCCGAAATCGCCGAGCGACCTTGCCACCGGTCCGGGAGGGCGTTTTCTTGGGGTGATGAGTGACACGCCGGAAAAGAGCACCTTTGCCTCCCGCCTGGGCCATAACTTCCTGACCGGCCTGTTCCTCCTCATGCCGGTCGGGCTGACCCTCTACGTGGTGTCCGTGCTGCTCAACCTGATGGGGACGTTCATCCAGCCTGCCCTCGAGTTCGGCCTGACCTGGCTCTGGACGAACGCCGAGCAGCCGGCGCCTGACTTCACGGTCGGCCTGTACCGTCAGCTGGTGGTGATCTCCTCGGCCTTGGTGATGATCTTCATCCTGGTCGTCGTCGGCTATCTCTCGAAACGCCTCTTCGGCAAGGTCCTCCACCGCTGGTTCGCCACCGCCCTCGAACGCATCCCAGGACTCGGCGCCCTCTACGGCACGATCCGCCAGATGGTCGACGCCCTCAGTGGTCGCAACAAGGACACCTTCCGCCGCGTGGTGATGGTCGAGTTCCCTCGCCCGGGCATGTGGTCCATCGCCTTCGTCACGCACGAGCAGCCGACGATCTTCAGCGAGGCCATCGGCAAACCGGTCGTGAACGTCTTCATCCCCGCCGCGCCCGCGCCCACCACCGGCGTCATCCTGCAGGTCTCTCCGGATGAAGTTCGCGAGACGAAACTGACCGTCGGCGAAGCCCTCGGGCTGCTGATGAGCTTCGGCGCCGTCGTCCCCAAGCCGGAAAGCAAGGAATAGGCCGGATGTCCGCGTCGAGCCTCCGCTGCCTGGTGCTGGGTCGCGACCCCTCCGGGGAGTCGCACTCCTTGCTCACGCTGCTCGAACCCTCCGAAGGCCTCGTCCGCTGCCTGATCCGCACCCACCGCGGCAAGGGCACCACGCTGCCCGATCTCTTCGACGAAGGCGAAGTCAGCCTGGAACGAGCCAAGGACGGCGGCACGCGCTTCGCCCGCGACTACCGCCTGCTCACGCGTCGCGCCGGCCTCGCCCGCGACCACCGCACGCTCGAACGGGCCTGCCGGCTCGCGGGGATGCTGCGCAAAAATCCGCCGCCCCCCGAATCCGCCGAGGTCTGCTACCGTATCGCGCTCGAGACCTTCGACGCCATGGCCGCGCGCCCGCGCGCCGACTGCGCTTACTTCAAGAGCCTCTGGCTCATCCTCAAGGACGGCGGCTGGGGCGTGCATGAGCAATGGTTCACGCGCCTCGGCGCGCGTCAGGCCCACGCGGCCGCGATCCTCGGCCAGCCCCTCGACGCGCAGACGACCGACGAAGAGACCGTCGCGGCGCTGAGCACCGACCTCGAACGCTGGTCCGCCGGCGAGGCGCACTTCGTCCTGCCCTGATGCGCATCGACCTCAAGGCCAAGCGCGTCGAACTGAGCGCGCAGGAGTTCGCGACGTTCCGCCCCGGACCGGGCGCCGGCGCCGGTGGCGCCCCGTGGCGCGCCGAAGCGGGCCGCCAGTGGCACGAGACGATGCGCAAGGTCGCCGAAGCCGAAGGCCAGGGCTGGCAGTTCGAACGCACCATCGCCTGCGAGGTCGGCGCCCTCGGGTGGACGATCGCCATCACCGGCCGCGCCGACCAATGGAGGGAGACGGAGACCGAGGTGAGCATCCGCGAGATCAAGACGATCAGCCTCAAGCTGCCGCGTAAACCGGAGTTCCTCATCGGCCGCTTCGCGCACCACTTCCTCCAGCTCGCCGCCTATTGCCACGCCGCCCGCCTCGGCTCGGGCGCGCGCGAGGTGAAAGGCGAACTGATCTTCATCGACCCCGCCGACGGCACGCGTCAGCCCGTCGCCCTGCCCCGCTCCGCCGAGGCCGACCTGCTCGCGCAGGCGGAGACGCTCGCGGCGCACGCCGAGAACCGCCGCGCGAGCCACGCCCGCCTCCTCAACCTGCCCGACCGCCTGCCGTTCAAGGAACCGCGTCCGGAATGGTTGCAGTGCGGCGCCGACCTCGACCAGGCCGGCCTCGATTCGCCGACGCGTCTGCTCGTCGCGCCGACCGGTTTCGGCAAGACCTCCGCGGCCCTACGTCACGGCCTCGGCCTCCTCCGCGGTGGCCGCGCCGGTCGTCTGCTCTATCTCACCGGGAAAGGCACGGGCCAGACGCAGGTGCTCACCGAACTCCGCCGCCTGGCCCGCAGCAACGAGCTCCGCGCGGTGCTCCTGCGTCCCCGCGCCGAACACGAGGTCGAAGGCATCACCGACGACCCCGAACAGATCCGTCGCAATTGGGCCAACGCGAAGATCGATCCGCAGCATCTGCTCGAAGAAGCCGCCGACCTGCGACGCGTCCGCGAGATCGGCCGCCTCGCCGGCGTGCCGCCGTGGGACATCACCAAGGCGATGCTTGGGCACGCCGACGTGGTGATCTGCGACTATAATTACGTCTTCTCGCCGCGCAACCGCGCCGCCCTCGAGACCGTGCCGGGCTGGGACATGGCCGACACCGTGCTCGTCGTCGACGAGGCCCACAACCTGCCTGAGCGCGCGGCGGAATGCCTTTCCATCCGCGATGACGAACAGTCGGCGGCGGACTTCGCCTTCACCCTCACCCGCTTCCGCGCCCCCGAGGCCTGGTGCCAGACCGCCCAGATGTGGGCCGACTTCCTGCATCGCCTCCCCAAGGCCGACGCGATCTCCCCCGACGACCGGATCGAAGCGATGGCCATCGCGGAACGGATGTCCGTGCTCGCGGCCGAACACCCGTTCAACACCGACGACCTCCCGGACGCCGCCAAGCAGGCCGTGTGGAACGCCGCTTCGTGGTCCGACCGGCTCGAAGCCGCCGACCTCGGCTGGCTTCTCTGGTCGCCCAAGCCCGGCCTGCTCAGCCTCGACTGCCTTTCCGCCGCCAAGGCCACCGGCGAACGCCTGCGCGCCTTCGGGCATACCTTGCTGATGACCGCGACGCCCGGTCCGCGCGGCTCGCTCGCCGCCGACTGCGGTCTCGACTCCGATCATCTCGTGACCGTGCACGCCCTCGCGCCGTGGCGCCAGGGGGCCTACACCGTCGCCATCGACGGACGGGTGGACACGCGCCTCAAGACGCGCGACACGCACATCGCGCGCACCGCCGCCGCCCTGCTCCGCCTCTCGCAGGAAGGCGCGGTCGCCGCGTTCTTCCCCTCGTATAAATACGCCGAAGCCGCGGTGAAAGAAGTCAAGAACCTCGAACCCAAGGCCGACGTCGCCCTGCAGCCACGCGGGCTCGGCCCCGAAGGCACCGCCCGGTTCGTCGAGGATTCGCTCAACCGCTACACCATTCTCTGCCTCATCCTCGGCGGCTCGCTCGGCGAAGGCGTCGACATGCTCGGCGGACGCATCCGCTCCGCCGTGGTGATCGGGCCGGCGCTTCCGGAGGTCAACGCCCTGCAGGAAGCCCGCCGCAAGATGTTCGTCGAAGCCGGCGCGGAGGACGCCTTCTCGCTCGCGTATGTCCGTCCGGGTATGCGCAAAGTCAACCAGGCGCTCGGACGTCTCGTGCGTGCGCCCGGCCATTCGGCGCGGGTGCTCCTGCACTGTCGACGTTTCGCCGACGAAGCCTACCGCAGCCTGCTCTCGACGGAATACGGCGACCCGCAGGTGCTGGCCGACGACGACGAGTTCGTGAGCTGGTCCGCCCGCAGCTGATCAGACGCGGCTGATGACGCGCGCGGCCGGGAAGCGGATCTTCTTCATGCCGGCATACTTGTCTTCCGAAGAGCGGTAGCCGACGGCGCAGGCGACGACGACTTCGTAGCCCGTGCCCTTGAGTCCGAGGATCTCCGTGTAGGCGTCCGGGTCGATGCCTTCGAGCGGGCAAGTATCGATGGCCATCGCCGCCGCGGCGCCCATGAGCTGGCCGAGGGCGATGTAAACCTGACGGGCGGCCCAATCCTTCTGGGCGGCGGCATCCTTACCCTTGACCACGCCACCGAGCATCATCTGGCGGTAGGGCTCGAGCTTCGTCGCATCGGCGCCGCGTTCGGAGACCATCTGATTGAAGAATTCATTCACATCCGTTTCAGTGACCTCGGTGCGGCGGGCGAAGACCACGAGATGGGAGGCGTCGGTGACCTGCGACTGGTTCCACGAGACCGGACGGAGCTTGGCGCGGAGGGCCGGGTCATTGACCACGATGAACTTCCACGGCTGGAGACCGTAAGAGGACGGCGCCAGACGGAGCGACTCCTCGAGCGCGGCCCAAGTGGCGTCCGGCAGCTTACGGGTGTCGAAGGCCTTGGTGGCGTAGCGCCATTCAAGGGAAGCGAGGAGCTGGGCGGGCGTGAGGGCGGCGTTCATGAGAACGTCAGACAACCACTGCCCCGCCGCATTGTCAAATCAGGCGGGGGAAAGCACGCCGCCCGAGAGGACCAGCCGGCGGCCGGCACGTTCGGCGAACTCGCGGCTGTGCGTGACCAGGACCAAGGCCGCGCCGCGGTCGGCCACGACGCCAAGGAGGAGATCCATGATCTCGACGCCCGTACGTTCGTCGAGATTACCGGTCGGTTCGTCGGCCAGGATGACCGAAGGACGGTTGACCAGGGCGCGGGCGATGGCGACGCGCTGGCATTCGCCACCGGAAAGCTTCGCCGGCAGGTGTTCGAGGCGGGCGCCGAGACCGACCTGCGTGAGCAGAGCGCGGGCGGCCGCGGTCGCGGAAAGCGCCGGCATGCCGGCGATGCGCGCGGCCAACGCGACGTTCTCGAGCGCGGTGAGCTCAGGCATCAGCTGGTAATTCTGGAAGACGAAGCCCACGCCGCGGCCGAGCGAGGTGCGCGGGGCGACGAGACCGACGTCGGGGGCGAGGATACGGACCACGCCGGCATCAGGCTCATCGAGTCCGCCGAGCTGCTGGAGCAGCGTCGTCTTGCCCGAGCCGGAAGAACCCCGGATCGAGACCGACTCGCCGGCGAAGACCTCGAGCGAGACATCCGTCAGCACCGGCAAGGGACCGGCCGGCGAGGCGAAGCTCTTCGCGAGACCGCGGGCTTGGAGGACGAGTTCAGGCATCGCGCATGGCCTCCGAGGGTTTGCGACCAGCGGCCCAGAGCGCGGGCACCAGGCCGGCGATGGCCGTGGTCAGGAGCGTGAAGGCCGCGGCGATGACGAAATCGGACGCGTCGTAATGCAGCGGCACCTTCGAGAACTGGTAGATGTTGGCCATCATGTCGCCATCGCCGAAGCAGGCGTTGATGCCGCGCAAGATGCCGTCGCGGAAGGCGAGGATCGTCCACGTCAGCACGAAGCCCAGGAACGTGCCCAGCGCGCCGATGAGCAGGCCCTGCAGGCCGAAGAGCGCGACCACCTGCCAGCGCGCGGCGCCGAGCGAGGCGAGCACGCCGACCTCGCGGGAGCGGCGGATGACGGCCGAGAAGAGCGTGCTGCCGATGGAGAACGAAGCGACGAGCGTGATGATGAACATCAGGAAGAAGAGCATCGTCTTCTCGAAGCGGATCGCCTCAAGGAAGTCCTTCTTGAAATCCTGCCACGGACGGAAGCGCAGGCCGGGCTGGCTGGCGGCGAGGCGTCCGGCGGTCTCCACGGCGCGCGCCGGCTCCTTGAGGCGGAGCGTGAGGCCGTGGGCGCGCGGGCCGAGATTCCAGAGTTCGCGGAAGCGGCGGAGCGGGATGAGGGCGGCGGCGTTGTCGACTTCGGCGAAGCCCGTGAGGATCACCGCGCTGACCTCGAATTCGGCCGGCAGCGGGGCCTTGCCCTTCTCGGCGCGCTCGGCCATCGCAGGCGACCAGATCTCGATGCGATCGCCGAGGCGGACGCGGAGGGCGCGGGCGAGGCCGACGCCTAAGATGATGCGGCCGTCGTCGAGGTCGTCGAAGGTGCCGCCGTGCACATACTTGCGGGCCGGCTGATTGGGATCGGTGGGATCGATGCCGCGGACCTGGGCGATGCCCGAGAAGTCACCCTGGCGCGCGAGCGCGGGCCCTTCGGCGTAAAGCGCGACCGAGGCCACCTCCGGACGGGCGGAGAGTTGCTTCGCCAGCGCCTCGGGACTCTCGAGGGTCGCCGCGCCCGTGACCTGGCAGTCGCCGAAGGATTCGCGGATGCGGAGGCGGTGCTCCTCGCCGAAGCCGTTCATCACCGTCTGTACGACGAGCAACGAGGCCACGCCGAGGCCCACGCCGAGGATCGACACCGTCGCGAACGCCGGAAAGCGCTTACCGGGCGGGAAGAGCTGGCGGAGGGCGAGATGGAGGAACCAGGGCAAGGGAAAGGACTCAGGCCTGCGCTTCGGGCGCGAGCGTCGGGAACAGGATGACGTCGCGGATGTTGGCCGCGCCGGTCAGCAGGATCACCAGGCG
>CAXNHL010000032.1:0-11342 GCA_964202105.1 Opitutales bacterium
GCCCGGGCAAGTCCGTCGAGCAGGTCGAAAAAGACCTTAAGCGGCTCTTCCCGGAGGACAGCTGGAACCAGCTGCACCTACGCATCATCTTCTACGGCCGCGAGCACTGCACCGCGCGGGGGTGTGAGGGGAAGACGTGTGGGATATGCGGGGCGCTAGCGAAGAAATAGAGGACTGGGTGGATCACTGAATGGAGGGCTGAGTGGAGGACTGAATAGATTAAAATACCAAAGACATGGGGCCGGGTGCATCGCATCCATTCAGCCCTCCATGCAGTCCTCCACGCTGCCCTCAACTCAGTCCTCTCTGCTCAAGCCCTGATCAGGGCTTCATGCTTCCCTCGGAACTCGTCGCTCCAGGCGGAGGGCTGATGGGTCGTGCCGTCCATGCGGCAGATGGTGCGTGAGGCCTTGGCGTAAAGGACGGAGTGGTCCGGGCTCCGGAACTCGACATCCACCGTCAGGCCGGCCGCGCGGACTTTACGGACGCTGAGGATCAGCTTCACGTCGCATTCGGGGCGGATGGCGACAAGGTAGTGCAGGTCGATATCTCGGACCACCACGTAGACGTCCGGCGCCACGGCAGGGTCGATGGTGTCCTTGCCCATCAAGGCGATGAACATCACCTTCTGCGCGCGTTCCATCATGAGCACGTAGTGCGAGTGATGGAGGATCCCGAGCCCGTCGGTCTGGTCGAACCAGGTCCGGATGGTCACGTGGAAAGTCTTGTCAGGCTGGAGTCCGTCGGCGGGCATGGTTGAGAGGGATGCGGTGAAAGCGGTGCGGGGCAAGCGAACGCATCACTTCCTGCGCAGGGTGGCCGCGAGGCGGTCCAGTTCGGCCCAGGTGTCGACGGCGGGCTTGAGGCCGAGATCGCGCCGGGCGGCGGAGACGTCATACCAGTGATCCTTCGCGAGTTCGACCGCCACGAAGCGGGTCATGGGCGGTTCGCCCTTGAGGCGGCCAATCGTCCAGACGCCTTCGAGCAGCGCGCCCAGCCAGTAGGCCGCACGCTGGCTGATCCGACGCGTGATGGGCTTTTCGCCGGCGCCGACGAGCAGGCGGTTGATGAACTCCCAGAGTTTCACGGGTTCGCCCTGCGAGAGGAAGTAGGCCTTGCCGTTGGCGCGTCCGGCGAGGAGCGCGTCCAGCGCGCCGAGGTGCGCGTCGGCCGCGGTGTCGACGTGCGTGACGTCGACCTGGTTCTGGCCGTCGCCGACGATGCGGAGCTTGCCGGCGCGCGCGCGGGCCAGAATCCGCGGGAAGATATGCGGGTCTCCCGGACCCCAGATCAGGTGCGGGCGGAGCGCGCAGACCTTGAGCTGCTCCGAAGCGGCCTTGAGCGCGACCTCCTCGGCGACGGCCTTCGTCTCCGCGTAGGCGCAGAGCCAGTTATCGCCGTAAGGCAGGGATTCGTCGGCGCCGCGGAAGGCTTCGCCGTTGAAGACGACGCTCGGGGTGCTCGTGTGTACGAGGGCGCGTACACCATGGGCTTGGCAGGCGTCGACGACGTGCGAAGTGCCGTCGATATTGATGCGCAGGTAATCTTCCCAAGGGCCCCAGACGCCGGCCTTGGCCGCCACGTGGAAGACGTAGTCGCAGCCCTTGACCGCGGCGTCGACCGTCGCGCGGTCGCCGATGTCGCCGCGGACAAATTCGATCTGGCTGGCGAGTTCGCCGGTCAGCGGGGTGCGGCCGAGGATGCGGACGCGGTAGCCGCGGGAGAGGCAGCGGCGGACGACCGCCTGACCGAGGAAGCCGGCGCCGCCGGTGACGAGGACGAGCGGGGTGTTCATCGGGCGAGGCGCTGGGTCCACTCTTTGGCGAGCTGAAGGCGGTGGATCTTGGCGTTGTGACGGACGTCGACCGGCAGGGCGCGCTGGAAGACGATGTGCTTCACGCGTTCGGCCAGCGGGCAGGTCTGCGCGACGTCGCGCAGTTCGGCGATGAAGCGGGCGCGGGCGGAGTCGTCCGCCGGGAAGGCGCCGGCACGGGGCTCGACGACGAGCGCCGGGACTTGGGAAGGGGCTTCACCGAGGCCGATGAGCGCGCAACGTAAGACCTGCGGGTGCTGGCGGAAGGCGGGTTCGACGGATTCCGTCGGTAGGTCGCCGTCAGCGGTGCGCACCTTTTCCACGCGCCGTCCGAAGAAGGACAGGCGTCCCTCCGTGTCGAGCGAACCCAGGTCGCCCATGCGATGCCAGATGCGAACGCCGTCGGCGATCTTCGCCGCGCGGGTGGCTTCGGGCAGGCTATCGTATGTGCGCGTCACGCTCGGGCCCGTCGCGATGATCTCGCCGACTTCGCCGATGGCGCAAGGGGTCGCTTCTGTTAACGTCGCGATCGCACCGTCCGTCTCGCTGATCACGCGGATCTCGACGCCGCTGACTGGTCGGCCGACGCAGGTGCCGTGGCCGCGGAGGGCGCGCTGGCGGGCTTCGCCGAGGAGTTCGTCGGCCACGATGGTCGTGACCGGCAGGCATTCCGTCGCGCCGTAAGGCGTATGGGTGACGCAGTGCGGCGCGATGACGCGGAGCTTGGCGAGCAGTTCACCCGAGACCGGCGCGCCAGCGATGAGCAAGCGGCGGAGGTCGGGCAGCTTCAGTCCGCGCGCTTCGCAATGGTCGGCGACCTTGCCCCAGATGGCGGGCGACCCGAAGGAGCAGGTGACTTTCTCCGCGATCAGCGCCGCCACGAGCGGGGCGGG
This sequence comes from Opitutales bacterium, assembly GCA_964202105.1. Taxonomy (GTDB): domain Bacteria; phylum Verrucomicrobiota; class Verrucomicrobiia; order Opitutales; family UBA953; genus UBA953. The sequence goes on from CAXNHL010000032.1 coordinate 2,707, forward strand.
GTCGGCGGCGAGCGGCTTGGACGGGTCGAGGAGAGGCGTGACCGTCGTCGTGCCGAGGGCTGGGTTGAAGAGAGCGAACAGCGGTAGCATCGCCATGTCCGTCTCGCCCGGGCGGATGTCGTAGGTCGAGCGGACCAATTCGATCTGCGCGTCGAACATCCCGTGGGTGTAGCAGACGCCCTTGGGGGCACCCGTGGAGCCGGAGGTGAAGAGGATCGCCGCGAGCGTGTCGGGGCTGACCGTGGTCAGCGGACGAGGCGTGGCTGAGACAGAAGCGAGGGCTTGGCGCCAAGCGGAGCCGCCGACGGTCACGCGGGTGCGGAGGGTGCGGAAGGCCGCGAAGGGCAGGCGGCTGAGCAGGCTGGCCGCACGAACGCCGACGAGCGCGGTCGGACGGGAGCGACGGACGCAGTCCAGGAAGGCCGACCAGCCCATGCCGGGGTCGATCGCGATCGGCACGGCACCGAGTTTGAGCAGCGCAAACATCCCCACGATCAGGTCGTGACCAGGGCGCACCGCTAGCAGCACGCGGTCCCCGGAGGCGAGGCCGGCGTGGGCGAGGTGCGCGGCGGCCGCGTCGCTCTCTTGGTCGAGCTGTCGGAACGTGCGGGTCTCGTGACGGACTTCACCCGTCGGGCTGACGCTGACCGGCGACTTCGTGGCCAGACCTTCCGGACGGTCGGTAGCCGCGATCCGGAGATGGCGGGCGACATTGCTTCCGGGGACGTTCATGGCCTGTAAATGAAGAAGCCCCGAAATCGGGGCTTCTGCAAGGGATAGTTGACGACTTAGTAGTCGGTCAGGGTAACCGCGCCCCAGAAGAGCGTGATGCGGTCGCCAGAGGTGATGCGACGGCCGTAGAATTCGCTCATGTTGACGCCGACGGTGGCCTTGTCGGAGTGGCCGTAGGAGCCGGATTCGACCTTCACGAGGCCGAGGAAGTTGTGGGAAGGCTCCATCGACACGTTCTTGCCGTGGTAAGGGGTGTCGTACGTCGTGCAACCGACCATGGCGGCGGAAGCGATCAAGGTAGCAAGGGCGAGCTGCTTCATAATGGGGTGAGTTCCGATGATTGGCGGGGGGTAGGGGGCTGACAAGTCAGAACCATTCACGATGCCGCCCAGTTCTGCCAGAGGGCGACCAGCTCCGGTCCGCGGAAGAACCAGACCGCCCCGGCCACGGCCATGCTGGGTACGAAAGGCACCACTCCAGCGTATTCTTCCCCTTTAAATTTGGCCTGGATGAGGCCGGGCAGGGCGGTCACGACCCCGACCACCGACCCCCCGAAAAGGCAGAAAACGGCCCCTTGCCAGCCGCAATAGGCGCCGACCCCGGCGCAAAGGATGATGTCCGCCTCACCCATGGCCTCGCGTCCGGCGAGGACGGTTCCGATGGTCCGGATCCACCAGACCAGGGCGGTCCCCGCGGCGATCCCCAGCAGGGCGTCCATCAGGGCGCGGAAACGGTTCACGGCCTCGATGCTGTGGGCGGTCTCGCCATGGAGCGAGGGCACGAGCAGCGCGGCGATCAGGCCGGTGCCGACCAGCGCGAAGTTGGGCGCGTCGGGGACCATCATGTCATCGAGGTCGCAACCGGCGAGGACGACGAGCAGCGGGAGATAGACGCAGGCGACGGCGGCCTTGGCCGGAGGAAGGAAGGACCACGCGGCGACGAAGAGCAGGGCGGTGATCAGTTCGACGAGCGGATAGCGGACGGAGATGCTCGCGCCGCAGCACTTCGCGCGACCCCGCAACGTAAGCCAGCCGAAGAGCGGGATGTTATACCAGAAGGGGATCGGCTGACCGCATGCGCAATGCGAGCCCGGGGTGACGATCGATTCGTCCTTCGGCAGGCGATGGATGCAGACGTTGAGGAAGCTGCCGACGCAGGCTCCGAAGGCGCCGGCGGTCAGCGCGGCGAATCCGGGATGCAGCTGGGCGAAGTTCCGGAGGTCGGCGAGCGTCATGGTCAGAGGGCGGATTCACCGAGCGCAGCGCGCATCGGGGCGTCAGGCGGTAGCATGCCGTTCCAGAGCCGGAAGGCGAGCGCTCCCTGCCAGCGGAGCATCGAGCGTCCGTCGCAGCCGGCGACGCCGTGGGCTTGGGCTTGGCGCAGCAGGCAGGAAGTCACGTCGCCGTAGGTCGTATCGAAGACGAATTGACCGGCGGCGAGGAGTTCGGACGGGAAGGGCGAAGCATCGCCGGGCTTCAGTCCCAAGACGGTGCAGTTGACGATCACCGCGTCGGGAGAGGCCTTGATCTCGGCGAGCCCCGCGGCTCGCACGCGCGGGTCGGCGAGCGTGGCGGCCAGGTCGGTGGCCTTGGCGACGTCGCGATTATGCAGGCTGAGCGAGGCGCAGCCGTCGTCGAGGCAAGCGGCGGCGACGGCGCGGGCGGCGCCACCGGAGCCAAGCAGAATCACCGGGCGGCCTTTTGTCGTGCCGCCGGTCCGTTCGCGGAGGGCTTCGAGGAAGCCTTGGCCGTCGGTGGTGTGGCCGGCCCAGCCGGTGGGCGTGCGCACGAGCGTGTTCACGGATTCGGCGCGACGGGCCTCAGGCGAGAGCGTCTCGACGAGCGTGAGCGCCTGGATCTTGTGCGGGACGGTCAGGTTCACGCCGGCGAAACCTTGGGCGTGCAGGAGCTTCAGCGCTTCCGGCAGCTCACCGGCGGTGATGTGCAGGCGATGGTAACGCACGCCCGCGAGGCGCGGGTGCGCGGGGGCGATTTGCGCCAGCGCGGCGTTATGCATCACCGGGCTGAGCGAATGCGCGATCGGATCGCCAAGCACGCCGAGCTGGCCGGGCGCGAAGGCGGTCGTCCGGAGGGACGCCAGCGTGAGGGTGTCAGGCGCGCTCATCGGTCTGTTCCAAGGCGTGGACGAAAGTGAGGAAGAGGCGGCTGCTGCGGTCGTCGCCCTGTGCTTCGAACTGCGAGACGAGGTTGCGGCAGCAACGGGCGAGCGTCTGGTGTGTGGTCACCGGACGGAGGAACGCCTCGTCGGCGGGCAGCTGATTGTCGAGCAGGAGGAGCTGGACCTCCGCGCGCGTGCGGAAGGCGCCGCCTTCGTAGCAATCGAGGTAGAGCGGTTCGCGGCCGCGGAAGATGCCGACCATGAAGCGGCCGGGCAGGCCGACCGGCTCGACGGGCAGGCCGAGGCGACGCGCGACGAGCAGGAAGATCAGGCAGAGCGAGATCGGGATGCCGCGGCGGCTACGGATCACCTGCGAGAGGAGAGATGAGGCCGGGATGGCGAAGCTCTCCTGGGCCCCGCGGTAGCCTTCTTCGCCGAAGATCACGCGGCAGAGCAGGCGGCACTTCCCGCGGACGTCGAGCGGTTCGGCGATGAGCTCACGGGTGCGTTCGGCCAGGCGATCGAGTTCGGCGGAGTAGGCGTCATCGGCCAATGACGGATCGGTGGCGCGTTCCAGCAGGAGGCAGGCCTCTTCGAGGTCGCAATGCGCGTCGCGGATGTGCGCGAGGAACGAGTGGGCGGCGGCTTCCGGGGTGCGGAGGTCGGTGAGCAGCAGGCGGGCGTGGGCGGCCAGGGTCTCGTCCTTGGTCAGGCCTTCGAGCCAGAGCACGCCCGGCAGGCCGGCGGCCTTGAGCTTCGCGAGCACGGCTTGGCGGACGACCGGCGAAGGGTCGTCGAGGAGGCGCTCCAAGGTCGCCAGCTCCGCGTCGTGCGTCATGACGGATTTCTAACGAAGAGGGGAGGGCTTCGGCAACAAGGGAGTCCGCTGGGCGATGTCTTTTAGAGGTTGACGGTGGCACGTGTGTCTTGGCGTCGCTAGGCTGGCCCTCTGCGGCGAGCCGGGTTTTCGGATTGAAGGAAGCCGCTGGTCGAGGGAGTCTCGGGCCATGACCGCTACGCGCATCCGCTGCGGGGTGGCCGGCACGGGTTCGCTCGGCCAGCACCACGCCCGCATCTATTCGACCCTGCCCGGCGCCGAGCTCGCCGGCATCTTCGAGCCGAACGACGCCCGGGCGGCTGAGATCTGCGCCAAGCATAACTGCCGTCGCTTCCTCACCCTCGACGAAATGGCGGCGAACTGCGACGCCGTCAGCGTCGTCGTCCCGACGAACCATCACGCCGCCGTGGCGCTCCCGCTCCTCGCCAAGGGCGTCCACCTCCTCATCGAGAAGCCCATCTGCGTCACCCTCGAGGAGGCCGCCCAGATCCTCGACGCCGCCGCCAAGGCCGACCGCATCGTCCAGGTCGGTCACATCGAGCATTACAACCCTGTGATGTCCTATCTCGAGCAGGCCGTCACCGACGCCCGTTATATCACCGCCGAGCGTCTGGCGCCCTTCACGCCGCGCGGCACCGAGGTCGGCGTCGTGCTGGATCTGATGATCCACGACATCGGTATCGTCCTCCAGCTCGCCAACTCCCCCGTCGAGCGTATCGACGCCGTCGGCGTGTCCGTCGTGACCAAGACCGAGGACATCGCCAACGCCCGCATCGCCTTCAAGAACGGTTGCGTCGCCAACCTCAGCGCCAGCCGCGTTTCGCTGAAGAAGAACCGCGAGATCCGCGTCTTCCAGACCGGCGGCTACCTCTCCATCGACTTCATGGGCCAGAAAGGACACACCGTGCGCGTCGACCCGACCGCCGAGGGCGGCTTCGCCAAGGAGGAGATCCCGATCGAGAAGGGTGAGCCCCTCGCCATCGAACTCGCCTCGTTCACCGCGTGCGTCCGCGATCGCAAGAGCCCGAAGGTCAGCGGCGAACTCGGCCGGACCGCCCTGGCGGTCGCCATCCAGATCACCGAACAGATCCGCGCCGGCATGGCGCGCAAATGAGCGCGTTCCCGGCCATCCCGGCGAGCTTCGACCGGCCCCGCGGGGGCGAGGTCGACGTCCTCGTCGTGGCCGGTGAACATTCCGGTGACCAGCATGCGGCCAAAGTCGTCGCGGACCTGCTCGCGGCCCGCCCGGGCCTGCGCATCGCCGCCTTCGGTGGTCCGCGGCTCCGCGCCGCCGGCGCCCAGCTGCTCTTCGACATGACCACCTTCTCCGCGGTGGGCATCGTGGAGATCCTGTCCGCTTACCCTTTCTACCGCCGGCTCTTTAACCGGATGGTGGACTGGACGTTGCAGTGGAAGCCCAAGATCGTCGTGCTCGTCGACTATCCCGGACTCAATCTCCGCCTCGCGAATGAACTGCGCAAGGCCGGCCTGTCCCGCGCGGGTTTCGGCGGAACCGCCGTCATCCAATACGTCAGCCCGCAGCTCTGGGCGTGGAAGCCGAAGCGTCGTTTCACCATGGCGCGCGACCTGGATTCGGTCGGTACGATCTTCCCGTTCGAGCCCGCGTGCTACGCCGACACCAAGCTCGACGCGCGCTTCGTAGGCCATCCCTTCGCCGAGAAGGAGCACGTCCCCGGCCTGCGCCATGATCCGGAGGGCCCCGTGCTGCTCCTGCCGGGCAGCCGACCCAAGCCCGTCCGGAAGATCTTCCCGGCGTTGGTCGAGGCCTTCGCGCTCTTCCGCCGCAGCCATCCGAAGCGGCGCGCACTGGTGCTGCACACCGGCGGCGAAGTCCATGCCGAGCTTTACCGCTTGCTCGCCGAATATGGCGAGGAAGCCAAGGGCATCGACCTGCGGCCCGTCTCCGAAGGACCCGCGGCCGGTTGCGCCGCGTTGGTCAGCTCGGGCACCATGTCGTTGACCGTCGCGCTCGCCGGCATTCCCGGGGCCGTCGTCTATCGCGCCAACCCGCTGACCTGGATCATGGGCCGTTACCTCATCGCGGGTCGCGTCGATCATCTCGGTATCGCGAACATCCTCCTCAAGCGTCAGGCTTGGCCGGAATACCTGCAAGGCGCCTGCGAACCCGCCGCGCTCGCCGCCCGCCTGCGTGCCTGCGTCGAAGGGCCTGAGCCGCAGGCACAGGCCGCCGCGGACGCCGCCGAACTCCTCGCGCTGCTTTCGGCGAAGTCCGGTTCCACGCCCGCAGAGTGGGTCGCCTCGTATCTTCCCAAGGAAGCCCGCCCATGAAGATCGCTGTCCTGGGTTGCGGGTATGTCGGCGCCGAATTCGCCCGGCAGGCCAAGGCGGCCGGCCATGAAGTCCTCGGCGTCGTTCGCTCCGAGGCGTCGCGCGACAAGCTGCGCGCCGAAGGTATCGGCGCGGAAGCCTTCGATCTCTATGCGGGCGACTGGTCGGCCTTGCCGGCCCGCTTCGACGCGGTCGTCTACGCCGCGAGTACCGGTGGCGGCGGACCGGAAGCCTATGCGCTGGCTTACGACGTCGGCGTGAAGCGTGCGCTCGCCTGGGCCGCCGCGGCGGGTGCGCAGGCCTTCGTCTTCACCAGCTCCACCGGCGTGTATCGTCAGGATGACGGACGGATCGTCGACGAAGAGAGCGTCGTCGGCGGTGCCCCGACCGCGGATGCGATCCTCGGCGGCGAGCGGGCGGTCTTGAATTCCGGTTTCGCCAAAGCCCGCGTGCTGCGCTTCGGCGGGCTGTATGGCCCGGGCCGCCATCACATGGTCGACCAGTTGCGGCGCGGCGACAGCGTCATCGGCGGACGCGTCGATCACTACATCAACTATCTCCACCGCGATGACGCCGCGTCGTCGATCCTCGCGGCGCTCGTCGCGGGTCCCGCGGGTGCGCGGGTCTATAACGTCGGTGATGGGAATCCGGTGACAAAGGAAGCGCTCGCCCGTTGGATTGCGGAACGCCTCGGTCAGCCCGCCCCTGTCTTCGATCCGTCGGCTCCGGCCGGTCCGCGGGTGGCCAAAGGCGGCCGGACGCAGCCCAGCCGGATCGTGGCGACGGGTCGAATCCGGACCGAGCTCAGCTGGAAGCCCGTTTTTGCTGATGTTTTCGCAGGATTAGCCCCTTTTCTGGGCTAAGTAACCCATAGGGGTGTTGCGGGGTCTTACCCCGTTAGCCACGAAACCGTAACAATTGCATGAGAGGATGCCGTCGCATTCGCATCTTCTCATGAACCACCGCACTAAGCAGTTCCTCGTTGCCGCCGCCTCCCTCGGTTGCGCACTCACCGCATCCGCCGCCGAGCGGAACCCTGCCCTCGACCTTTTGGTCAAGAAGGGGATCATCACCGCCGAGGAGCGCGCTCAGGCTCTCGAGCAGGCCGCCATCGTCAACCTTCGCTCCGGACCTAAGGAAGCCGCTTGGTATGAAAAGCTGTCCATCGACGGTTACACCCAGGTCCGTCACACCGAACAGCTGAACGACAAGGCCTACCTCACCGGTGGTCTGCCGGCCGACCGATCTGTCGATCCGAACCAGAACCTCATCATCCGCCGAGGCCGCTTCAAGCTCGCCGGTGATTTCGGCCGCGTCTACCTCTACACCCAGTGGGACGTCGCCGCCAGCGTCGACTCCGGCACCAGCCGTAATTTCGGCCTGCAGACCCGCGATATCTACGCCGACATCGCGATCGACGAAGCCAAGGAACACCGCGTCCGCATCGGCGTGTCCAAGGTTCCTTACGGCTGGGTCAATCTCCAGTCCTCTCAGAACCGCCTCCAGATGGAGCGTCCGGAAGCCCTTAACTCCTCGGTCGAAGGCGAACGCGACCAGGGCCTCTACTACATGTATGCCAGCACCGAAGATCGCGCCCTGTTCAAGAGCCTCGTCAAGGACGGCTTCAAGGGTTCCGGCGACTACGGCGTCTTCACCGCTGGTTTCTACAGCGGTGCCGGCCTCAACCGCGCTGACAACAACGGCGAAGTCCACAGCGTCGTTCGCTTCAGCAAGCCTTGGGTCGCTGCCAGCGGCCAGATGTACGAAGCCGGTGTCGGCGCCTATGCCGGTCGCTTCGTCGTGACCCGTGGTGCGGCCGCTGGTCCGGTGACCACGACCACCACCAATGTCGTCAGCGGCGGAGTCACCGTCGGCTCTTTCACCACGCCCACCGCCACGTCCACGTTCCCGACCATCGCCGACAAGCGTGACGAAGTCGACGGCTTCAACGATCGCCGCGCCTCCGCCCACTTCATCATGTACCCGCAGCCTTGGGGTCTCGAAGCGGAATGGACCACCGGCCAGGGTCCGCAGATGAACGACGCCCGTAACGCGATCGGACAGAGCTACCTGAACGGCGGCTACATCACCCTCAGCTACCGCCACAAGTACGGCGAGCAGTCCGAGCTGACCCCCTACGTCCGCTACAACTACTTCGACGGCGCCCGCAAGTTCGCGGTCAACGCGCCCAAGATGGTCGTCAACGAGCTCGACCTCGGCTTCGAATGGCAGTGGCGCAAGGAAGTGGAGCTCCAGCTCCAGTATACCCTCGCCGACGAGCGCTCGAACACCAGCACCTCCAATCCGGCGATCATCTCCGGTTCCCGCCGCCTCGCCCTCCAGCTCCAGTTCAACTACTGAGCTGATCGCCTTAGCGATGTGCTTCGAGGGCCGGCCGGGAGGCCGGCCCTCCTTCGTTGGCGAAGCCGCCGACCAGCCCGGGCCTTGCGGTCCGGGCTGTTTCATATCCATGATAAGACATGGCGGACATCTATACCCGCGCCGAACGCAGCGCCCTCATGGCCAAGGTGCGCGGGCGCGGTAACCTCACGACCGAGCAGGCCTTGGCGAAGCTTTTGCGGACGCAGGGTTGGTCGGGTTGGCGTGGGCAGCAGGTCGTCCGCGGCCGTGCCGCTGG
>CAXNHL010000033.1:0-10910 GCA_964202105.1 Opitutales bacterium
CTTATTCATTATTGCGGTAGTCTCTAGCCGGGGATTCGAAGCGTGTCAGCCCCGGATTGAAGAGCAAGTTGATGTCGGAGGTGGGTCCGTTACGATTCTTCGCCACGATGAGCTGGCGGGCGTAACATCCGTCCTGGCCCGCCTGCTCGGCCTCGGCTTCGGCCGCCTTGCCTTGGCTGACGGGGGGTTTGGAGATGAGCATGACGATATCGGCGTCCTGCTCGATGGAGCCCGACTCGCGGAGGTCGGACATGCGGGGCTGGCGGGCCTCGTCCTCGGACTTTCGGTTGAGCTGGGCCAGGGCGATGATCGGGATCTTGAACTCCTTGGCCATGGCCTTGATGCTGCGGGAGACCTCGGCGATCTGCTGCTCGCGAGGCAGGCCCGAATCCAGGCCGTTGATGAGCTGGATGTAGTCGATGACCACCATGTCGAGGGGCGTGCGGGCGTGGACGCGGCGGCACTTGGCGCGGATCTCGAGGATGTTCTGGCCGCCGTTGTCGTCGACCACCAGCGGGAGGCCCTTGTACTCGTTGGCGGCCTGGACGAGGTCGACCTGCATGCGTTCGTCCGGGTGGGCGGTGCGCAGCTTCTGCATGTTCACGCGGGCGCGGGAGCAAAGCAGACGCAGCGCCAGTTCGCGGGCCGGCATTTCGAGGGAGAACAGCAGGACGTTGGAAGGCTTGCGGCTCTCGCTGGGCTTGGGGAACAGGGCGGCCTCGATGAAGTTGAGCGCGATGGACGTCTTGCCCATGCCGGGACGGGCGGCGACGACGATCATCTGACCCGGCTGGAAGCCGAACGTCATGGCGTCGAGGTCCGGGAAGCCCGTCGGGACGCCCTGCACCGAATTACGGTCGCGGATGATGCGCTGGACCAGTTCCATCGCCTCGGCGATCGGTCCGTCGATCGTCTGGGCCGATTCGGAGATGCGGTCTTCGCTGATGCGGAAGAAGGACTGCTCGACCTCCTCGAGGAGCCGCTCGATGCCTTCGGCGTGCGCGTGGGCCTTCTCGACCGTCGTGACGGCGGTGGAGATGAGCTGCCGCAGGAAGTGCTTCTCGCGGATGATGGCGAGCCAGTGCGGCGCGTGCGCGCTCGAGGAGATGAGGCCCGTGAGCTCGTTGACGTAGGTCGCGCCGCCGGCGGACTCCAGCTTGCCGTCACGGCGCAGCTGTTCGGTGAGCGTGATCTCGTCGATGCCCGTGCTCGCCAGCGAGAGCTTGACGGCGATCTCGTAGATGTCCTGGTGCTTCGGATCGAAGAAATAATCCGGCGTGACGCGCTGCTCGAGGCAGCGCTGCAAGGTGTCGCCGCCGTCGATGACGATGCTCGCGATCAGGCCGCGCTCGGCGTCGAGGTTGTGGGGAGGGACGCGGTCACCGTAGTTGGGGGCGGCATCGCGGCGCTGGCGCTGGGGTCTTTCGGCCATGGGAAAAAGCGGAGTATGGGCGGGGGCGGTCCGGTGGACAGCGCCAAACTGGGCGGACGTTCACGCCTTGTTCACGGCCTATTCACAGGCGCGGGGACCCCGGAAAACAAAAAGGCGCGAAGTTCGCACTTCGCGCCTTTCCGGGAAGCCGGTCCGATTACTCGGACTTGGCGGCCTTTTCCTTGCGGGGCTTGCGGGCCTTCTTGTCGTCGCGGTACTCGCGCTCTTCGGCCTCGGGGGCCTCTTCGGCGGCGACTTCGATCGGGTTTTCGGAGACGACCTCGAACTCCTGCTCGACCATGACGGAGCCATGGAGGCGGATGCTCGTGGTGTGCTTGCCGAGGAGCTTGACCGGGCCCTGGCCGAGATGGATGCGCTTGCGCTCGATCTCGATGCCGTGCTCGAGGAGCTTGGCGGAGATCTCGGCGGTGCTGATCGCGCCGAACATCTTGCCTCCTTCGCCGGTCTTGACGGCGAAGACGAGCTTGATGGCGGCCAGCTTGGCGGCGGTGTCGTTGGCGACCTCGAGGTCGCGGGCTTCACGGACTTCGCGGGCCTTCTTGAGGGCCTCGACGTACTTCGTGTTGGAGCGGTTGACGGGGAGCGCGATGCCCTGCGGGAGCAGGAAGTTACGGGCGAAGCCCGCGCGGACGCGGACCTGCTCGCCTTCGGCGCCTAGGCCGTCGACGGGCTTGATGAGGAGGACTTCGGTGAATGCCATGATCTTGCTTGGGTTATAAGGTTGGGGAGGGAAAGTTTAGAACGGGACGTCGTCGCCGCCGCCCTGGTCTCCGGAAGGAGCCGGGGCATCGTTGCCGCCACGGGAACGGGGAGCGGAACCGCCCTCTTCGCCGCCCTGGGCCTTGCCGCCGATGAAGGTGAAGTTCTCGAGGACGACGCCGAGGCGCGAACGCTTCTCGCCGGTCTTCTTGTCTTCCCACTGGTCGAGCTTGAGGCGGCCTTCGACGAGGATGCCGGAGCCCTTGCCGCAATACTTGGCGATGATCTCAGCCTGCTTGCCGTAGCTCTCGATGTCGACGTAGGTGACTTCCTCGCGCTTCTCGCCTTCCTTGGTGGTGTAGGCGCGGTTGACGGCGAGGGAGAACTTCGTGAGGGCCTGACCGGACGGGAGGGCGCGGGCCTCCGGATCGCGGGTCATGTTGCCCGCGAGGATCACGCGATTGAAGGAAGAGGCCACGGCGAGGCGGGGTCGGAGATTACTTGGTCACCTGCACGAGCAGGCGATTGATGGTGCGGTCGAGACGGAGCTTCTCGCGGAAGGACGTCGGAGCGCTGACCGGGCCTTCGAAGTGGAACTGGACGTAGAGGCCGGAGGGGAACTTGCGGTCGACGACGCGCGAGAACTCCTTCTGGCCGAGGTTCTCGACCTCGTTGACCTTGCAGTCGATGGACTTCAGGACGTCCTTGAGCTTGTCGATGACGGTCTCGGGCGCATCCGTCGAGCCGCGGAGGTCGAGGATGAGGCTGGCGCGGTAGGCGCGGCGGATCGTGGCGGTGGTCATGGTGATGGTGATTTTCTGTTGGTGAGGTTTTGGGCGGCCGGGAGGCCTTGGGAGAGGAGGATTTCGAGGTGTTTGATGAAGTCGGGGATGCGCTGGGTCAGGGCTGCGAGGTCGGCGTCGGGGAAACGTCCGAGGACGTGGTCGGCGAGATCCTGGCCGGGATGCTGCTTCGATCCGATGCCTAGGCGGGCGCGGACGAATGGTTCGCCGAGGTGGCGGATGCAGCTGGCGACGCCGTTGTGGCCGGCGGCGGAACCTCCTAGGGAGAGGCGGAGCTGACCGGGCTCGAAGGCGATGTCATCGTGGAGGACGACGAGCTCAGGGAGCTCGATCCGGTGGAACCGGAGGAAGGCCGCCAGAGGCGACCCGCTGTCGTTCATGAAGGTGAGCGGCTTGATCAGGTGGACGGAGGAACCTCCGAACGTGATCTTCGCGACCGAGGCCGAAAAACGGCTCTCTTCCTTCCAGACCGCGCCAGCCTGGGCGGCGAGCGCGTCGATGACGATCCAGCCCGCGTTGTGGCGGGTGGCGGCATATTCTCGGCCCGGATTGCCGAGGGCGGCGATGACCGAGAATGACATTTGACTTCAAAGAACAGGTGCCGGGGACGCCCGGCGCGGAAATTACTTCTTGGCGGCAGGCGCGGCGGCGGCCGCAGGAGCGGCGCCGGCGGCGGGAGCAGCGCCGGCCGCAGGAGCGGCGGCACCTTCGGCGCCAGGAGCGGCGGCACCGGCGACGGGAGTCGCTTCGGGAGCGGCTTCTTCTTCGGCCATCTCGGAGCAGACGATGACGACGCGCTTGGGGTCGCCCGGGAAGGTGATGCCCTGGGGGGCCTTGACCTCGCCGACGTGGATGGACTCGTTGACCTTGAGCTCGGTGACGTCGATCTCGATGAACTCAGGGAGGTCCTTCGGGAGACAGCGGACGTTGATGGTCTGGGAGACGATGGCGAGCGTGCCGCCGTCGGTCTTGACGCCATGGGCTTCGCCGATGGCGCGCACCGGGATGGCGGCGGTCATCGGGGAGTTCGGGTCGATCTCCATGATGTCGATATGGAGGAACTTCTGGGTGATCGGGTGGCGCTGGAACTCCTTGATGAGGGAGAGCATCTTCTTGCCGTCGACATCGAGGTTGATGAGGGAGGCGGCGTTGCCCTTGGCGCGCATGAGGTCACGGAAGGCCTCCTGCTTGACGGCGACGCTCTGGTTGCCGGACTTGCCGTAGATGATGGCGGGGATGGAGCCATCGACGCGGAGGCGGCGGGCGGGTCCGCGGCCATGGAGCGCGCGGCTGGTGACGTTAAGGGTGAGCTGCTTCATGTTGGTATAAGGTCTTTTGGTGCCTAGTAAGTCGCGGGCCCGCGTTGTGCGGCCGTGCCTTGCCTAGGGAAAGGAGGGTCGAACCTGATAAACCCGGCCTCAGAAGCAAGCGGTAAATTAAAAGGGGGTCTTCCTGGCGGAAAACCCCCTCGAAACAGCGCCTTAGGCCTTGGGCTTACTTATAGGAGGCCAGATAAGCGGCGATATCGGCCACATCCTGGGCGCTCAGGCCCAGCTGCTCGCCGGACATCATCAGGGAGCGGGTCATCTTGGCTTCCTTGCCGGCGACACGATCCTTGGGTACCAGCTGGGTGAGACCGCCGGTGGAGGTGATCACGATCGGGTCGTTGTTCGACATGAGACGTCCGTCGATCTTGCCACCGGTCTTGAGCTTCAGGGTGACCCCTTCGTAGCCCAGAGCGATATCCGCCGAGGGGTTGACGATGGCGCGGACGAGGGCCTCGCGACTCTGGCGGGCAGCCCAGCCCTTGAGCTCCGGACCGTAGGCCGGACCATTGCCGTTGAGCTGGTGGCACATGATGCAGCGCTGGGCGAGGGCGGCGCCCTTGGCGGCGTCGCCGGTCTTGGCGAGGACGTCCTGTTCGGCGTAGGTACCGGCCGGGGCTTCGGGAACCTGGATGGCGTTCACGACAATCGACTTGGCGTCATAGACGCCGGCGTTCTTGAGCTCGGTGCGGATATCGAAGGCGGCCCAGGCGCCGGTCATGCGCATCAGAGCCCAGGTCTTGGCTTCGGAGGCGGAAGGCGAACCGTCGGCGCAAAGCTTGATCATCGCGAGGGCGGCTTCCTTGCTGTCGACGAACGAGAGCGATTCGACCGCGAGCGTGCGGGAGGCCTGCGAGACCTTCGAGGAAGCGGCGCGAGTCAGGAAGTCCTGCAACGCGGAGGCGGGGTGGAGGAGCCAGGCGATGCGCTCGACTTCCGGCGACCAGGCTTCCGCGCCGTCCTTGACGAGTTCGGATTTCACGGCGGACCAGACGGCGTCCACCTTGTTGGTGGAACCGATGCCGAAGGCGGCGATGGAATTCTTGTCGGAGACGTCGAGGCGACGCGCGAGCTCGATGAGGATCGGCACGGCCTTGTCGGCCGGAGCGGCGCGCAGCGAGGTGGCGACGTCGCGGCGGACGGCGATATCGGCGTCCTTGGCGAGTTCGGCAGCGATGCCGAGGGTGTCATGACCGGCGCGGCGCAGCGACTGGAAGGCCAGTCGGCGCAGCGAAGGATTCGTGTCCTTGAGGAGCGCCTTGGTACGGGTGACGCCTTCTTCGCCGAGGTGAGGCAGGAGCCAGACACCGCGGGCGGCGACGTACGGATTGGCGTCGCGGAGGATCGCCGAGACGACCGGCAGGGACTTGGCACCGAACCCCTTGAGCGCATTGAAGCCGAGGTGGCGGACGTTGACGGCCGGGTTACGCAGCACGGCGGCGGCTCCTTCGGGCGTGGAGACGTCGATCTTCGGGATGACGGACTTGAAGCCCTTCGGAGCGATGCGGTAGATCGCGCCCGTGCAGGTGTCGTCGAGGGTCTGGTGGCCGCCGACGCGGGAGTCGTACCAGTCAGCGACGTAGATGGCGCCATCGGGTCCGACGGCGACGTCGGACGGGCGGAAGAGGATGCGCTCGTTGGGCTTGGTGGAGACGTCCGTCTTGAGCTTATGGAAGTCCGTGCCTTCGAAGTCGCGGGTCGGATTCGAAGTGATGAGGTCCTTGCGGGTATCGGCGTTGAGGGCGTAGGTGCCCTTCTGCGGAGCCAGCTTGTAAGCGAAGACCGTATTGCGCGAAGGCTCGCAGTTCAGGAGCGTACCGGCCCAGGCTTCCCCGAGCGCGCCGTTCTCGTAGACCGTGATGCCGGTGGGCGAGCCGCCGCCGTAGACGTCGCCGACGTCCATGGTATCAGGATCGTCCTGACGCCAGTGCGCGCGCGGCATCGACTGTCCGGGGCGCTTGACGGAGCCGTAGCTCGCGCCGGTCGGCGTGGTGTAGCCGGCCGAGCCGTATTCGAGGATGAAGGAAGTGCGGCAGCTCTGGGAGTCGTCATTGTCGCCCTGGAAAAGGTCGCCGAGGGAGGACGGGAAGCTCTCGAAGCTGTTGCGGTAGCCGTTGCCGAGGATCTCGAGGCCGGTGCCGTCGGCGTTGAGGCGGCCGGAGAAGCCGGAGGACCAGACGAAACCGTCGTCGCTCTTCGTGCCGATGTTGGCGCGCGCGTCGAAGGGCCACTTGCCGCCGCGTTCGTCGACGTAGTTGCTGGTGACGCGGAAGGTCTTGCCCGACTTGTCGGTCACGACGGCGCCGCAGTTGCCGGAGTTGATGTAAAGTTTGCCGTCCGGACCGGCGACCACGGCGTGGAGCGAGTGGTCATGGTCCTGACCGCCGAAGCCCGTGAGGAAAGTCTCCTGCTGGTCGACGGCGGCGTCGAACTTGCCGTCGCGGTTCACGTCGACGTACTTCGTGATCGTCGGGGCGTGCGAGACGTAGACGACGTTGTCGATGACGGCGATGCCGAGGGGCGAGGTCCACTCGGGATTCTGGACGAACGTCTGGACGGAATCGGCGAAGCCCTGCCCCTTGGTGTCGCTGAGCACGATCACGCGATCGCCTTCGGGGCGACGCTTGCCGCCTTTGTTATAGGTGCGGTAGTTGACGCCTTCGTTGACCCAGAGGCGGCCTTGGGCGTCGAAATCGATGTTGGTCGGATTCGCGAGCATGGGCGAACGGGCCCAGAGCGTGACCTCGAGACCTTCGGGCAGCTGGAAGAGGCCGGCCGGGAGCGCGCCGCCCTCGGAAGGCTTGTAGGGTTCCGGCGGGGCCTTGTCAGCCGGGGCGGACTTAGGGGCGTTCTTAGGGGCGGCCACGAGGGATGCGGCGGCCAGGAGGAAAAGCGCGGTACGAGGGATCATGGGGGTGAAGGTTTCTACATCCCCGGGGTCCGCAAGTTCCAGCCTATCTTTTCGGAAGCCCCCCTGCCCTGTCCCAACTCAGGCCCACCACTGGCGGAGGGTGGCGAAATCCTTCCGCGTCGCCTCGATCGCCGCCTGCAGGGCACCCGGGTCCGTCACCTTCCCCTTGAGGTATTCGACGTGCAGGCAGACCGGGCCGGCGTAAGCAGACTTACGGAGGAGCGCGACGGCGTCCTTGCCCACGGAGCCCTCGGACAACGGGCAACCGACCGGCACCCTGCCCTGCCACTGGAAGCTCTTGAAATAGACCATCGAGATATGGTCGCGGGCCAACGCGAGCTCGTTGGGCCAGGAAAGCCCTCCCTCGACCATCGCGTGGAAGAAGTCGAAATTCCAGGATAGTTCGTCGGGGCGGTAGTCCTTCATCAGCATCGCCATGTCCCAGACGCCCGCGCCGACATACTTGGCGCCAGAATGGTTCTGGTAACCAGGCAGGATGCGGGCTTCGCGACTGAGGGCGACGAGGTCGCGCAGCTGCGGCTTGATCTCATCGAGCTGGGCCCACGGCGATTTACCGGCGGCGTAAGCATACCACTTCATGCGGTAGCTCGGAATGCCGAGCGCCGCGCCGGTGCGGAGCACCTTCTCCGTGCGGTCGGCCGCGTTGACCGTGTTGATGTCGGTCGTCATCAGCGTGATCGCCACGCCGCATTTCTTGAAGGCCTCGGCGAGCTTCGGCAGGTCTTCTTCGACGCGCGCGGGCTCGACATGTCCGCCTTTACGGACCGGTGCTTCGATGCCCTTGAAGCCCAGTTCCGCGACCGTCTCCGCGAGCTGATCGTAAGGCAGGCCGACGAGGTGCTTCGTGAAGAGACTGAAGGCCGGCGTCTGCGGCGAGGGCGTCGCCGCGAGCAAGGGCCGGAGCATCGCTCCCGCCATCAGCGAACCGGAGAGGCCCAGCAGCGAACGGCGGGAAAGCATCGGCTTACTTGCGGACGATGCGCTTGACCTGACCCGTGAGCGAAGCGACGAGCACGTCGCCGTTGCTGGGGTCGTGGCCGAAGCCGGCGACGGTGGCGTCGCGGGCGATCTCGCGGGACTCCCAGCGACCGCCGCGATCATGCAGGGAGAAGATCCGGCCCGAGGCGAAGTCGCCGAAGACGTAGGCGCCGGCGATGGCCGGCACGCGGTCGCCACGGCAGACGACGCCGCCGGTCACGGAGTTGCCGAGCTTACGGTCATACTCGTGGATCGGAGCCTTGAAGTCGGAAGCCGGGGCGAGGGCGGGCATGGCCTTCTTGCCCCCGGAGTCCTTCTGGTTGAAGAGGTGGAAGCCCTCGACGTCGTGCCAGCCGTAATCGCCGCCGGACACCAGGATGTCGATTTCCTCGTAGAGGCCCTGGCCGACGTCCCCGGCGAAGCAGGCGCCCGTCTGGGGGTCGAAGGAGAAACGCCAGGCGTTGCGCAGGCCGGTGGCCCAGGTCTCGGTCCGGACCGAGGCGGGCTCGACGGGGCGGCCACGGTGGGAGGTGGCCTTCAGGAAGGGGTTGTCGGCCGGGATGGCATAGAAGGCCTGGCCCTTGGCGTCGGTCACGACGGAAGCGAAGGGGTTGGGGGCGGGATTGCCCTCCTTCTTGTCGACGTCGATCCGGTAGACCGCGGCGTGGAAGCCCTTATTGATGAAACCCGCCGTGTCGAAGGCATCGCCGCCGGCACCGCCGTCGCCGCAGCTAATATAGAGGTAACCGTCCGGGCCGAAGTGCAGGTCGCCGCCGTTGTGGTTAGCCGCCGGGTCAAGCTGGGTGATGAACGGCTGCTCGGACTGGGGGTCTACTTTGAAGGGCGAGACGCTCGAAAGCATGAAGCGAGAGACGCGCTGGTGGAGCTTACCTTCAATCCTAAGGCTGTAGTAGACAAAGACTTGCTTGTTTTCCTTATACTTAGGGTGGACGGCGAAACCGAGGAAACCGCACTCACCGGCGGCATCAAACTTGCCGTCCTTCGGGCTGAGCTGGAAGACCTCCGTCTTGACCGGCTTGCCAGCGGTCAGGCCGGAGATCATCTGCACCTTACCGCCCAGGAAGTCGCCCCCCTTCTTCTTGGTCTTGTCCGTGGAGCTGCCGGGGGCCGGGTCACCCTTCTCGATCACGAAGACCACATCCTTGCTTCCGGGCAGAGGCGCGACGGCGACAGGGAGGCTGAACTTCATGTCCGCGAAGGCGGGTTCCAGGGAGACGACCGCGTCCTGAGCGACGGCGGAAGTCATCCCGAGAAAGAGCGAGAACAGGAGGGCGGCGGACGGGCGGAGACTCATGGTTTGGGGGTGTGCCAGATACCTAAGTCGGAAGGCGGGCGCATGCAAAAGATTTTTCACCGGGAAGCGGGGCCCGGAAGAAACCTTCACCCTGCCCTTATTTTTCGCTGGTTTTCAGCGCACGGTTCGCTACTTAATACACCCGCATCACTGCACAACCAACCCACAACCCACATGTCCAAAGCCCTCACCAAGTCCCAAATCGCCGGTGCCATCGCCGAAAAAGCTGAGATCAGCAAGAAGCAGGCCACCGCGATCCTCGAGATCATCGCCGCCCTCGCCTACAAGAACGCGAAGAACTCCTTCACGCTCCCCGGCCTCGGCAAGCTCGTCCTCGTCCACCGCAAGGCTCGCCTGGGTCGCAACCCGGCCACCGGCGAAACCATCCAGATCAAGGCCAAGAAGGTCGTGAAGTTCCGCGTGGCCAAGGCCGCCAAGGACGCGATCCTCGGCGCCAAGTAATCTCTCACGAGATTCCCGCCAAAAGGCGCTCCGCAAGGAGCGCCTTTTTTGTTGGCCGCGTCCGCGCGCCACGCCTCTCGCGTCGCCGGGCACGGTTTTTCTTGCACGCGCCGATGCGCGCGGAATGAATGCATGTCCGCAATCCGCCCGGGTGGCGAAATGGCAGCCGCAGCGGACTCAAAATCCGCCGCCCTCTAAAGGCGTGAAGGTTCGAGTCCTTTCCCGGGCACTTGCGGCGAAGATCGCCGACGTCGCGCCAGCCTCGTCGCGCGACCGCGTTCAGCGCGCGTAAGCGAACGCACCGGCGAGCGACACCGCGAGCGCGAGCGCGAGCACCAGCGCCGAAGCGCACCCGCGGTTCGACAGACGCTCCTTGTAAGAGAGACCGCTGCCAGGAATCCCGACGGTGCCGTCGACGCGATCCTTGCGCACGTTGACGGTCGCGCCCGGACGTCCGACCGAAAGCGAAGTCCCCGTCTTCGAGACGTTGATCCGGAGGAACTTCCCGAGCGGGATGATTTTGCGGAAGCGGAAGAAACCCATCGGGAACCAGCGTGGCGGCCCTCCGGAGGCCTGCAAGCGTCGCCTGCCGGGCCGAAGGCCCTTTTCTTATGACACTCTGCAACGCAGGTCCCGCTTGCCTTCCGGCGGCCGACCGCCCATCTTGTCGTCAGTTCATTCAATAGTCGCATCACGAGCAGGACGGGCGAAAGCCGAACCTGCACCAACCGAGCCCTCCCAGGGTCACGGTGGTCATCGGAGCCGCAAGGCGCCGAGATGAGAGCCGAAAGGCTAAAAAACAGTCCCCTGTGGATTGATCGTGCTGCGCGTCCCTTTCACCGCCGCCCACCATGATCAACACCCAAGACACCACCGCCCGTCCCGCCGCCCCCAAGCTGTCCATCCGCGTCAGCGAGGCCAACCGTCTGCACCACCTCTGGAA
>CAXNHL010000034.1:0-9817 GCA_964202105.1 Opitutales bacterium
CTAGTCTGATCTGCCTCAGGTAGGGTTGAGCGCCCTCGCTCAACCGCGGCTGACCAAGGGTGGTCAGCCCTACCTCAAGACAGTCTCAAAACCGCAAAAGGGAAACCGGAGACCGGAAGATGAGCTAGGGGGGCAATGCCCGCAGCTAACAATCCGGTCTCCGGTCTCCCTTTGCGTTGTACCTTTAGCCGAGGTTTAACGCCCCGCCTTCGCAGAGGCTCGGATTACCGAACGTCTTCATGGGGTGGCCGAAGCCTTGGGCGATGGACATGAGCACACGGTTATGCGGCTCCTTCTTAAACTTGAGCGCCCGCCCGGCCTTGAAGCCAAGGCCGCCGCCGATGAGCACCCAGGGGATATCCTCGAGCGTGTGGCTGTTGCCCTTCCCGAGTTCGTTGGTCCACACGATCGTGGTGTTGTCCAGCATGTTGCCCTTGCCGTCCGGCTCCGGGGTCTCCTGCAGGCGCTTGGCGAGGAAGGCGATCTGCTCGGCGAACCAGGTGTTGATTTTGGTGAGCTTGTCGACCGAACCGGTATTGAGATCCGGATCGTGCGAAAGCGCGTGGTGGCCTTCGTCGATGCCGATCCACTTCATACGGGCGCTGCCGACGGAATTGGTGAACTGGAACGTCGAGACGCGCGCCATGTCGTTCTGGAAGGCGCTGATGAGGAGTTCGGTCTGCAGCCGCGTCAGCTGCGGGATGCTGTCATTTTCGAGCGGGACGCCCGGCTCCGGCGGATGCGGCACCTTGAGGGCCGCCTGCGACTGGCTTTCCTTGAGGCCGCGCTCGAGCTCGCGCAAGGCGGTCGCGTGCTGGTCCAGCAGCGCGCGGTCGCCCTTGTCCACGGCGTTGGCGACCTTGGCGATGTCGTCCTTGAGTCCGTCAAGGACGGAGCCGAGGTTCTCGCCTTCCTTCATCGAGCCATAGAGCTTGTCGAAGAGTTCATAAGGGCTGGAGATCGGCGCGACGGGCTGATTGGCGCCGGCGTAGCTCCAGCGCGTCCACGGATCGGCACGGTTACCGACGGCGACGCCGATCTCGAGGGAGCCGAAGCGGGTCTTGGTCTGCGGGTTCGCCTGGAGATAGGTGCGGAGGGTCTGGTCAATGGAAGGACCGCTGGCCCAGCCGGCGGGAGCGCCGCCGCCGCCCATGATGTTGCCCGGGAAGAGCTCGATGCCGGTGAGCAGGCAGCTCATGCCGCGCATGTGCGAATCGCCGTCACCGCGGACGCGGTTGTTCACGCCCTTGAGCGTGAGCAGCTTATCTTTGAAGGGCGCGAACGGCTTCATGATCGCCTTGAGCTGAAAGTCGGCGCCTTCCTCGTCGGGCCAGAAGGCCGGCGGGACGACGCCGTTGGGTGAGAAGACGAAGATGACGCGCTGGCGTCGTCCGGTGCTAGGCTCAGCCGCGCCGAGCGAGGCGAGACCGCCGAGGAGCGGCAGAGCGGCGGCCGAAAGGCCGAGGCGGCGGAGGAAATCGCGACGATGTTGGAGGGTCATGGGATTAGCGGGCGGAAGGGATGGAAGGAGTGGCGACGGTCGGACGTAAGGCGGCGACGACCGCGACCTCGACGGCGAGGTTACGGACATGGAAATTATCGGCGCGGAACTTGTCCGTCAGGCGGCCGACGAGCTCGGGCGCATAGGCGGCGGGCGGCTGCTTGACGAGCGAGTGGAAGAGATTGCGCACGAAGCCGGCCTGGCCGGCCTGGCTCTCCGCGGCGTGGACGCCGACATCGCGGGCGCCCTTGAGCGTGAGCACGCTGCCGTCGGCGGCGACGTAATCGGAGACCGGGTCGACGGGTTTCTTATTATCCGTGGCGCGCACGCGGCCGACGGCGTCGAAGCGCTCGAAACTGAAGCCGAGCGGATTGATGGTGACGTGGCACGACATGCACGCGGGCTTGGAGGTGAGCTCGGCGACCTTCTCCCGCATGGTGAAGGAGGGGTCGAACTTGTCGTCCATGAAGGCGATGGCCATGGGCGGCGGCTTGAGCATGCGGCCCAGGATATTGCGCGTCACGAAGACGCCGCGGTGGATCGGAGAGGTCGACTTGGTGTAGGAGAAGGTCGCGAGCAGGTACGGGTGCGTGAGCACGCCCGCCCGCTGGTCGGCATCCATCTTGACGGGCTGGAAGCCGGCGCCGGCCTCGACCTTCTGGCCGTAGAACTTCGCGAGACGCTCGTTCATCAGGATGGTGTCACCGAGGAGGAGCTGGCGGTAGTCGGACTTTTCCGACCAGACGATGTCCTCGGTGAAAAGGTCGAGCGAGGTGCGCAGGTCCATGACCACGCCTTGGTCGAAGCCGGGATATTCCTTCTGGTCCTTGGCGATCTCGGCGCCTTCCTCGACATGCAGCCAATCGTGCAGGAAGTCGCGCAGCTTGGCCTTGGCGAGCGGGTCCTTCATCATGCGCTGGGCCTGTTGGCGCACCTGGGCTTCGGTCTTCAGCTGGCCGGAGGCGGCGGCCTTCAGGAGGGACGCGTCCGGGACGGAATCCCAGAGCGCGAGAGCGAGGCGCGAAGCGACGGCGTAATCATCCTGCGGACCGGTACCCGGATAGAGGAACGCGGGGTTGGACAGCGTGAAGATGAAGGCCCGCTTGGTAGCGACCTCCGGGGACACGCCGGCGGCGTAGATGTGCTCGAGGTCGGCCTGCTGCTCGGCAGTCAGCGGGCGGCGATAAGCCGACTGAGCGAAGCGCAACGAGAAGGCCTTGAGCTTCTCCGCGCGGTCGGGGGCGTCAGCCTTGGTGCCGGCGAGGGCGAAGAGCCGCGGGCCGATCTGGGCCGAGACCTGCTGCGCGCCCTTGGCGACGGCCTCGGTCCATTCCCGCGAGACGGAGGAGCCACGCTCATAGCCGATGCTGCCGTCGTCGGGCGGCAGGGGCACGGAAATGACGTTCACGTAGGCGGAAGGCTTCGGCGAGAGATGCGTGCGCGGGACCAAGGTCCAGTCGCCGCCGGGCGGACGCCACTCAAGTTTCAGGCCGGCGGTCTTGTCCTTGTATTTGAAGAACTCGATCTTGAGCGCGTAGCTGCGACCCCCGAGCAGGAAGATGGGGGCGGAAGCCGAACGGGACATGCCCGAGCTCACCCAGAGGTCGATGAGCGCGTTCTTCTCGCTGCCGCCTTCGGGCGGGTTGACGTAAAGGCGGACGCCGTTGAGGGACGTGATGCGGAACTCGTATTCGCCGGTGTCGGGCGCGAGGACCGAGCCGCTCCAGTTGATGCTGAACTGCTCGGCATACGTGCCCTTCGCCGGCGGCTTGGCGCCGAAGTCGAAGTCGATGACCGGATCGACCTGCTGCTTGAAAGTGGCCTCCGGGCGGTTGCGGTCCGGCATCTTCGGGTCGCGCTCGGGGCGTTCACGATAGACGGCGGCCAGTCCGCCCGACTCGGTCGTCCCGAAGGCGCCGCGGAGCGAGCCAAGCAGGTCGGCGATGCTCTCGCGGTATTGGCGGACTGTCAGGTGCGCCAGCTCGATGCGGGGCGGACGATTACGGGCGCGGGCCTCGGCGGAGTAGAAGGCCTGATGGATATATTCGGCGGATGCCGTGGCGTCGGCCAGCGACAGCGTGCCCGGATCGTTCTCCGGCATCTCCCGGGCGATATACTTGGCCAGGGAAACGACGGACTTCTCGCCGACGAGGGGTTCGTCCGACTTGCCGGCGACGCCTTCGCCCACCGGGCCGTGGCAGCCCATGCAATCCTGACGGTAGACGGCTTCGCCGGACCGGGGCGTCGCCAGGTGCTTCTTGTAGTAGCGCTGGCCTTGACGACCGGCGAAGGCGAGGACGGCCACGCCGACGACGGCGAGCCCGACCTTGATGGTCCGGGAAAAGGGCATGGGGTTATGACCGACTAGGACAACCGATAGTTCCCCTAAATCAAGCCCGCCTCGCCGAAACTGAACCACCCTTTGCCCGCCGGATCGGCCTCCGGGCGGCCCACGACCACATGGTCGAGCAATTCGACGCCCACCACCCTGCCCGCGTCGGCCAGCTGCCGAGTCACCGCGCGGTCTGCCGGACTCGGCGTCGGGTCGCCGCTCGGATGGTTATGGGCGACGATGGCCGCCGAGGCGGCGTGCTTGAGCGCGTGCCGGAAGACCTCGCGCGGATGCAGCAGCGCGCTGGTCGCGGTGCCGGAGCTGACCTCATGCAGGGCGAGCAGGCGGTTGCGACGGTTGAGGCAGAGCACCCAGCATTTCTCCACGGCGAGCCCGGCCGCGAATGGCTCAAGTCGCGCCCAGACCTTGGCCGGCGCGTCGAGCTTCTCGCCGGGATCCTGCGCGCGCTCGCGGATCCGCCGGGCGAGCTCCATCGCCGCCGCCAGCTCGGCGGCCTTGGCGGGACCGAGCCCGTGGACGCGTCCGAAGTCATGCGTGTCCCAGGTCGCGAGCGCGCCGAGCGTGCCGGACTCGGCGAGCAGCGCCGACGCGACAATGGGCGCCGGCGCGCCCTTGGTGCCGGCGCCGATCAGCAGCTCGAGGAGCTCGGCGTCGAGGAGGGCGCGCGGCCCGAGGCGGACGAGGCGTTCACGCGGACGGTCTTCCGGAGGTTGCATCCTCCGATGACCGTCTCGTCCGCTCGCGGGCTCAACTCAGGTTATGCCTCAGCGAAACCCATCAGGCGGCGCTCAGGCCGCCGGGCCGGCCTTCTCGTCGAGGAACGTGACCTTGCCGGTCTTGATGTCGTACATCGCCCCGAGGATGGCGATCTTGCCCGCCTGCTCGAGCTCGCGCAAGGTGCGGCTGGCGGAGCGGATGCCGGCGATCGTCCGGACCACGTTGCGCGTGGCCACGTCGTCCACGAAGATCCGCTTGGTCTCGAGGGTCACCCAGTCGCCATGCGGCTTGGTGCCCGGCTCGATGGACTTCTGGATCTCGCTGACCAGCGAGTCGAGGTGCTCGCACCCCGTCGCCTGCGAAGCGGTCTTGCCGGTCTCGAACAGTTCCACCGAGGCCTTGACCGCGCCGCAGCTGGTGTGGCCCATCACGAGGACCAGGCGGGAGCCGGCCACGGCGCAGGCGAATTCCATGCTGCCGAGGACCTTTTCCTTCGCTACGTTGCCCGCGATGCGGATGACGAAGGCGTCGCCCAGGCCCATGTCGAAGATCAGTTCGACGGGGCTGCGGGAATCGATGCAGCTGAGCACGACCGCCATCGGGTATTGCGCGGCCGACGTCGCGTCGACCTGCCGGGCGAGGTCCCGGGTGAGGCGACGGCCGGTCACGAACCGCTGGTTGCCGTCCTTGAGGAACTGCAGGACGCGCTCCGGAGTCAGCTGCGCCTGCACCTCGCGGGTGCTGACGTCCACGAACTGGATCTCATCCTCCATCACGTAGCGTTCCTTGAAACCGACGAGGCTCACCTTGAGGTTCCGCGCCGGCGCGGTCTGTTTGCGGAAGTCATCGATCAGGTCCAGGATGTCCGGATCGATGTAGTCCGTGTTGCGCGCGTCGAGCACCACATGGCCGTCCGTCGGCACCGAGTCGAGCGTCTGTTCGAGCACGGCGCGGTTGAGGAAGCTCACCTGGTTGGAGAATTCGATCCGGAGCACGTCGCCGCTCACGTGGTGCTCCATGAAACGCAGGATGGGGCGGCGGTAGTTGCTATGCAGGATGAAGGCCAGGCCGGTGCCGAGGCCGATGAGGACGCCGATCAGCAGGTCCGTGAACACGATGGCCAGGACCGTGACGATGAAGGGGACGAACTGGCTGCGTCCTTCCGCCCACATCTGGCGGAAGAGCGCCGGGCTGGCCAGCTTCAGGCCCGTGACGATCAGCACCGCGGCCAAGGAGGCCAGGGGGATCTCGTTCAGCCAGCGCGGCGCGAAAAGCACCAGGAGGGCGAGCAGCGCGCCGTGGAAGAAGGCCGACAGGCGCGTCGCGGCGCCCGCGTTGATGTTCACCGAGCTGCGTACGATGACCGAAGTGATCGGCAGGCCGCCGAGGAGGCCCGACACCATGTTGCCGGCGCCCTGCGCCATGAGCTCGCGGTTCGGCGGGCTGACCCGCTTGCGCGGATCCAACTTGTCCACGGCCTCGAGGTTCAGGAGCGTCTCCAGTGAGGCGACGACGGCGATCGTGACGGCGGCCATGATGATCGCGGGGTTACCGAAGGCCTTCAGGTCCGGACTGGGCAGGGCGCGCAGGAATTCCCCTAGCCCGGCCACCGTCGGCAGCTGCACCAGGTGGGACGGTCCGATGGCCCACGAGCTGCCCTTCGCCTTCAGCACCAGATTGACCGCGACGCCGAGCAGTACGACCACCAGCGGCGCCGGGATGAGCGACTTCTTGAAGCGGCTCCGATCCCACGCCAGCAGGATCGCGAGGGACACCAGTCCGATCATCATCGCCCCGGCATCCAAGTCGAAGAGGGAGGAGAAGAGCTCCGAAATGGTGTTCTTGCCGTCGGCCTGCAGGAAGCCCATGCTGCCTTCGGGATCCGCGTCATGGCCGACCATGTGGGGGATCTGCTTGAGGATGAGGATCAGGCCGATGGCGGCGAGCAGGCCCTTGATGACGCTCGAAGGGAAGAAGGCCGCGATGAAGCCGGCGCGCAACGCGCCGAGCAGGATCTGGATCGCGCCCGCCATGATCACCGCCACGAGGAAGGCCTCGTAAGATCCGAGCACCGCCACCTGCCCGAGGACCACGGCCACCAAGCCCGCGGCGGGCCCGCTGACGCTGGTGTGCGAGCCGCTCAGCCACGAGACCAGCAGGCCGCCCACGACGCCGCTGACGATGCCGGCCACCATCGGTGCGCCCGAAGCCAAGGCGATGCCGAGGCACAAGGGGAGCGCGACCAGGAAGACGACCAAACCGCCGGCGAGGTCTTTGGACAAGGAGTTCCAACCGGAGACGGGAGCCGAAGGAGTCGGCGAGGGGGCGTTATTTTCAGACATAGAAGATAGTAAGTTATAGGTAATGGTCGTTAAATGAGGTTCAAGCCAGACCGCAACCACCCCGGAAACGAGGATGCTAAAAGTCTGTGACAAACCGGTGTCGCTTCGGCTTTCCCTGCGGCCAGGGGCTTTCCGGGGCCCAGCTGAAGATCATGCAGGAATGCGTCACCCTCGCGATCTTCGTGCCGTTCGTGCTGATCTTCTTGGGTGAAAAGTGGAAATGGGGCTATTTGTGGGTTTTTACTGCCTGCTGGGGGCGGTTTTCTTCATCTTCCGGCCGGACCGTGGTTGAAACTCTTCCCACCCCCCGGTGTAATATCCACATAATGAAGACGCCCCTCCTCGCCCTGCTCGTCGCCGCCTCCGTCGCGCTGGCCGCCACCACCTCGACGAACAACAAGAAGCCCAGCGGGCCGACCCCGCCCGGCGGCAACAAGACCGCCACCGCGGAGAAAGTCGCCACGACGGAGAAGAAGCCGAAGAAGGAAGCCAAGGCCGAAGCGCCGGCGGCCGACCCGGTATCGCTCGTCGTGCAGACGGTGGACGCCACGACGCAGATGGCCCTGGACGCCGCGAAGGCCGCCCAGGCGGAAGCCGATAAGCTCGCCGCGATCGGCAGCGGCAAGGCCGCCGCCGGCCCCTCGAACGCGAAGCTCGCCGAAGCCGCCGTCGGCACCGGCGTCGCGGTCGCCAAAGAACTCTCCAAGCCGAAGAAGGAAGCGGACTCCGAAGAGAAGCCCGAGCCGAAGAAGCCCGAGCCGAAAGCCGAGAAGAAGCCGGCTGCCGAAAAGCCCAAGAAGGCCGCCGGCGCCTGAGCGGTCCCGCGATATCCTGAAAAAGCCCCGGCCGACGGGGCTTTTTCATGCCCGTCGCCGGATGGCTTGCAACTTACCCGCGGCCCCGATGTTTAATCATTAACCCCATGCGCTCGCTCGCCCTGCTCTGCTTCGCCGCCTTGGCCGTCGCCGCCGAACCCGCCAAGGAGGCCGCTCCGGCCACCTCGACGCCGACTCCGGCCGCGCCGGCGCCCAAGCCTTTCTTCGATCCGAACGCGCCCGCGCCCACCGTCGACCCGACCCAGCCCACGCCGGAACCCTCGATCCCCGAGCCGGAGAAAAAGAAGAAGCCGGTCGTCCCTGAACGTAAGAAGAAGAAGGAGAAGAAGTGAGGTAGGGACAGCACCACGTGCTGTCCTTCTTTTTGGGTAGGGTCGGGACCGCGTCACGACATAGGTGCAGGCTACTTCCGGTCTCCGGTTTCCCCTTGAGCCCTGTCTCTCTGTCTTAGGTAGGGATGCGATGACATCGCATCCGTTCGCCGAATGGTGAACGCTTGGTAGGGGCGTGGCTACGCCGCGCCCTCCGGCCCGAAGGTCACGATGAATCGTGCCCCTACCTAGGTTCGCCCTGCGGCGAACGAGGACAGCACGTGGTGCTGTCCCTACCTCGAGGCAAGGGCGGCACCCTCGTGTCCTCCGGCCCTCGTGTCTTCGTGCCCTCGCGCTTAGTCGACGAGAATCTCGCGGGGGCTCGAGCCGTTCTCAGGACCGACGTAACCCTTGTCGTGGAGGATGTCCATGATACGGGCGGCGCGATTGTAGCCGAGCTTGAGGCGGCGCTGGAGCATCGATACCGAGGCGCGACGGGTCTCCTTGATGATTGCCCAGCTCTGCGCGACCAGCGGGTCTTCGCCTTCCTCGCCCTCGCCGCCTTCTTCGCCGCCTTCGGCGCCGTCCTTGATGGCCTTGATGACGTCCTGGGCGAACTCGGGCTTACCGTTCTTCTCGGCGAGGAACTCGACGATGGCGGCGACTTCCTGCTCGCCGACGAAGGCGCCCTGCACGCGGTTGAGCGTGGCGCTGCCCGGAGGCACGAAGAGCATGTCGCCGCGGCCGACGAGCGTCTCGGCGCCGCCGCGGTCGAGGATGGTGCGCGAGTCGATCTGCGACGACACCTTGAAGCCGATGCGCGTGGGCAGGTTGGCCTTGATGAGACCGGTGATGACGTCCGTCGACGGACGCTGCGTGGCGAGCACGAGGTGGATGCCGGCGGCGCGGGCCAGCTGGGCGATGCGCGCGACGGAGGTCTCGATGTCCTGGGCGGCGACCATCATGAGGTCGGCCATCTCGTCGATGATGCAGACGATGTAGGGCAGCTTCTCGTTCGGGACGCGCACGCCGTCGTCGATGACCTCCTCGGCCGCGGCGACGGCCGCGGCCAGCTCGTCGGGGCTGAGCGCGAGCTCTTCCTGCTTGGGGGCGCCGGCTTCCTTGGCGATCTTGGCGTTGAAGCCGGTGATGTTCTTCACGCCGCACTTGGCGAAGATCTTGTAGCGCTGCGACATCTCCGCGATGAGCCACTTGAGGGCGGCGGGCACGCGCTTGGGATCGGTCTCGACCGGGATGAGCAGGTGCGGGAGGTTGTTGTAGATCTGCAGCTCGACGACCTTGGGGTCGACCATGATGAAACGCAGGTCCTGCGGCGTGCAGCGGTAGAGGAGCGAGACGATGATCGCGTTGATGCAGACCGACTTGCCCTGGCCGGTGGCGCCGGCGATGAGCGCGTGCGGCATCTTGGCGAGGTCCTGGATGACGGGCTTGTTCGTGACGCTGTCCACGCCGAGCACGACGGGCAGCTCCATCGCGGCTTCGGCCCACGCCTTGGATTCGATGATCTCGCGGAGGAGGACGTCCTTGCGGCTCTTGTTCGGGATCTCGATGCCGACGGTGCCCTTGCCCGGCACGGGGGCCAGGATGCGCACGGCCTCGGCTTCGAGGTTCATCGCGATGTTGTTCGAGAGGTTGGAGATCTTCTCCACGCGCACGCCGGGGGCGGGCTTGATCTCATAGCGGGTGATCGACGGGCCCTGCTGGATGCCGACGTCGACGCCGTTGGCGGGATCGAC
>CAXNHL010000035.1:0-9695 GCA_964202105.1 Opitutales bacterium
GCGAGGGGGCGTTTTCTGAAACCTAGGGTATACTGGCGACCTCATGCCCCGCTACACCCTGCAATCGACGCCCTTCCTTAATAACACCCGTCCGGTCATCTGGCTCGACGTCGAGAAGCGCAAAGCCGACCCGGAGCCGGCGCTGACGACGGTCGTCTGGGCCGAGGGGCTGAAGACCTACGCCCACGATACGATCCTCGCCGCTTCAGCCAAGGCCCGGAGTCTGGAGTTCCAGCCTTGGGCGCAGTTAGCGGCCGAAATCGTCCGTGTGGCGCGGGAGACCGAAAGCCTCATCGGCGGCTACAGCATCCCCGAGCGCGATCTCCTGATGGCCACTTGTCCGGAGCACGCCGAGTGGATCAAGGAAAACTACCTGAACGCCAACGCGGCGAGGTGGTTCAAGAACAACCGCCCGCAGCTCTACGCCGAGGCTAACCGCACGGCGGGCGAACATCGTCGGCCGGGCCTGAAGGACTTCCTCATCCAGCCTGCGGTCGGTTATGAATATAAGAAGTACCTTCTCGACGTGCAGCCAGGCTCGATCCTCGGCCGGATGCGCAAACTGCTCGCCAAGCGCGACGGCGTCCACCGCGAGCTCACGAACGAAGCCCGGCGCGACTGGACCAACCTGATCGAGTATAACCGTCAGGACGTCTTAGGCATGATCCACCTCGTGGGGTATGTGAAGGCGGCGCAGGGCGGAGCCTGCGAGGGGAATGCGGCCTGATGGCCGCAGGGGACACGTTGACACGTGGGCAAGGGATGCAGTGCAAAAGTGCAAATAGGCCCTTCGGCCTGTGCAAAGGTGCAAAAGAGAGAGACATACGTTTTGGGTGGCGGGTGGCAGCCCTAGGTGGAAGGCGGCGGGATTAATCCATGCAGCTCTCTGTTCAGTTGCGGCTATGTCGTGATACGGTCCCGACCCTACCTTCGGATTGCGGAGGCGACAGGGAAGGGGTATGTAAGGCGCATGCAGCGGTGCGTCCTCCTCGTCCTCATGCTCCTGGCCGGGCGGCTGTCGGCGCAGACCTGCGAGCAGGC
Organism: Opitutales bacterium; assembly: GCA_964202105.1. Lineage (GTDB taxonomy): Bacteria > Verrucomicrobiota > Verrucomicrobiia > Opitutales > UBA953 > UBA953. Next base: position 1,042 of record CAXNHL010000035.1, read on the forward strand.
CGACGTCTTTCCGTTCGGGATGGATGGAGTGAAGGTCTACCGCATCCCTGGCTTGCTGGTGACGCCGAAGGGCACGCTGCTCGCGTATTGCGAAGCCCGCCGCGACGGGAAGTCGGACTGGGGCGAGATCGAGGTGCGCATGCGCCGCTCGGTCGACGGCGGCGCGACATGGTCGGCGTCGACGCAGCTCGCGCACCAAGGCCCGCGCCTCGAAGGCAACCCGCGTAAGAAGACCGGCGGCGAGAAAGAGCAGACCGTCAACAATCCGGTCATGGTCGCCGATCGCGAGACCGGCGTCATCACCTTGCTCTATTGCGTCAACTACGCGCGCGCGTTCCTGTGTCGTTCGACGGACGACGGCCGCACGTGGTCGGCCCCGGCGGAGATCACCGCCGTCTTCGAGCCCTTCCGGAAATATCAGGATTGGAAAGTCATCGCGACCGGCCCTGGCCACGGCATCCAGCTCAGATCCGGCCGTATGGTCGTCCCCGTGTGGCTCGCCTACGGCAAGGTCGGCGACCACGGACCTTCCTTCGCCGGCACCATCGTCAGCGATGACCGCGGCCTGACGTGGCAGGCGGGCGAGGTGGCCATGCCCAATCAGCCTGAGCTCGGCGGCCCGAACGAATCCGTGGCCGCGGAACTCGCCGACGGCCGCGTCATGCTCGTCTCGCGCACGGTCGCCAAGCCCAACCGCAAGCTCGTGGCCTACGCCGCCGACGGCGCGACCGGCTGGACCAAGCCCGCCTTCCACGCCGACCTCTGGGAGCCCGTCTGCATGGCGAGCCTGACCACGCTGGCCGGGCCTTCGCCCGCGTTGCTCTTTTCCGCCCCGCGGCGCGTCGCCCTCGACAAGGCCGGCCAGGAAGTCCCCGGAGGCCGCGGCAAGCGCGAGAACCTCACCGTCATGCTCAGCGTCGACGACGGCCGCACCTGGCCGGTGAGCCGCACCCTCGAAGCGGGCCCCTCGGCTTATTCCGACCTCGGGTCGCACGGCGCGAAGATCTTCTGCCTCTACGAAGGCTCGGCCGGGATTCGCCTGGCGCGCTTCGACCTCGGGTGGCTGAAGGCCAGGTAAGGGCCGTGAGGGGGCAAGTTGACACGGGGGCACGGGGGCACGGGGTCGTTTGAGAGTATTGAGTATAGAGTATTGAGTATAGAACGGCGCAGCGCTTCGGGTGGCGGAGCAGACAGGGGTGCGTGAATTCCATGCCTCCGGTCTCGGCATGTTCCCAGCCGCCAACCGCTAACCGCAAACACCTGTTGCAGCTATGTCGCGTCGCCGACGCGTCCCGACCAAGGGGTTGCGGCCGGCGAACTCGCGGTTACGGTGGACGCATGAAGCGGTGGCCCCTGATCGTGCTCATGTTGTTGACCCTCGTCGGTCGGGCGGCGGAAGAACCGCGGCGCGGCATGGTCGCCGCGGTGCACCATCTGGCGAGCGAAGCCGGCGTCGAGATCATGCGTCGCGGCGGCAACGCGGTCGACGCAGCCGTCGTCACCGGCCTCGTACTCGGCGTGGTCGACAGCCATAACTCCGGGCTCGGCGGCGGGTGCTTCCTGCTGCTCCGCCTCCCGTCCGGCGAGGTCGTCGCGCTGGACGGCCGCGAGACCGCGCCGGCCGCGGCGACGGCCGACATGTTCTTACGTCAGGGCAAGGCGGTGCCGGAACTCAGCCGGACGGGCGCGCTCGCCGTGGCGATACCCGGTCAGGCCGCGGTCTTCCATGAGGCCGTGATCCGTTACGGCAAGCTGCCGTGGAAGGTCCATTGCGAGATGGCCGCCCAGATCGCCGAAGCCGGCTTCCCCGTGCCGCGGGCTTACGCCTCGCGTATCGCCGCGGTCGCCAAGGACCTCGCCGCGTTCCCGGCTTCCCGCGCCATCTTCCTGCGCGCCGACGGCACGCCGCTCCAGCAAGGCGAGATCCATCAGCAGCCGGAGCTGGCGAAGACCTTGCGGGCGCTCGGCGCCGGCGGACCGGATTGGTTCTACCGCGGGCCTTTCGCCCAGGCCACGGCGAAGTGGATGCGCGAGAACGGCGGCCTGATCACCGAGGCGGATTTTGCCGCTTATACGTTCAAGCGACGCACGCCGCTCGAGACCACTTATCACGGCCGCCGGATCGTCGGCATGCCGCCGCCCAGTTCGGGTGGCGTGCATGTCGCGCAGATCCTGAACATCCTCGAGGCCAAGGGGTCGGTGCGGTCTGAGGATTTCCCGCACGTCGTCGCCGAGGCCATGAAGCTCGCCTTCGCGGACCGGGCTTTCTGGTTGGGCGACCCCGCTTTCACCAAGGTGCCACGCGGGTTGGCCGATAAGGATTACGGCCAGAGCCTCGCCGCGAGGATCGATGTCGCCAAGGCTACGCTGGTCAAGGACCACGGGACGCCGCCCCGGGCGGACGAGCACGTGTTCGAGAAGCACACCACGCATTTCTCGGCGGCGGACGCCGCGGGCAACTGGGTCTCCTGTACGTCGACCATCAATACCTCGTACGGCTCCAAGGTCGTCGTCCCCGGCATGGGCGTCGTGCTGAACAACGAGATGGATGATTTTGCCGCCGAGGCCGGAGCCCCGAACGCGTTCGGATTGGTCGGCGCGGAGGCGAATCTCCCGGCGCCCGGCAAGCGCCCGCTCTCCAGCATGTCGCCCACGCTGGTCTTCGAAGGTGAGCGCCCCGTGCTCGCGATCGGCGCGGCCGGCGGACCGACGATCATTTCGCAGACCCTCTTGGCGCTGCTGCATATTTTAGACGAAGGCGACACTCCGGCGCAGGCGTTGGCACGTCCCCGTTTCCATCAGCAGTGGAGTCCGGATGAGCTGCGGGTCGAGAAATCGATGCCCTCCGCCCTGAAGGACGACCTGCGCCGCCGCGGGCATGTCCTGAAGGAAGTGGACATCATCGGCTCGACCCAAGCGGTTGGCCAACCGGTGAAGGACGGACCTTTTGTCGGCGCCCATGATCCGCGCTCCCGCGAGGGCCGGGCCGCGGGGTGGTAGCAGCGGCCGGTGCAAAGGTGCCAAAGTGAAAGCATCCGTTTCGGGTGGCAGCTCCGGCTGGCAGGTGGCTGGTTTAATCCACTCAGTCCTCTGTTCAGCTGCGGCTATGTCGTGACGCGGTTCCGACCCTACCCAAGTCAGACGCAGCCAGGGCAGCACGCGGTGCTGCCCCTACCTCGGGGTTGCGGGATGGGGCGGGATGGGTATAAGGGAGGAATGAGATACCCCTTATTCGCGTGGTTCGTCATGGCTGCGTGCGCCGTCACGGCGAAGCCCCTGCAGGTCTACATCCTCGTCGGCCAGTCGAACATGGAAGGCCATGCGAAGGTCGAGACGATCGATTATATCGGCGAGGATCCCGCGACGGCGCCGTTGCTGAAGCGCATGCTTGGGCCCGACGGCAAGCCGGCGGCCGCGAAGAACGTGTGGATCTCCTACTACACAGGTATCGGCGAGAAGAACGGCGAGGGCTTCGGTCCGCTGACGACCGGTTACGGCTCGCGGCAGGATCCGACGAAGGACGGCGGCAAGATCGGGCCGGAGTATACTTTCGGACTCGCGATGGAGCGCGCCGGCAACGGCCCCGTCCTGATCATCAAGGCCGCTTGGGGCGGCAAGTCGTTGAACTACGATTTCCGTTCGCCGGGCGCGGGGCCGTATCCGCGGACTCCGACCGACCTCGAGAAGGACCGGCATCCGCTCGCCGCCTCCGGACATTATTATCGGCTGATGATGGCGCACGCCAAGCAGGTGCTCGCGAACCCGGGCCGCGTCTGTCCGGCTTACGATCCCAAGGAAGGCTACGAGCTGGCCGGCTTCGTCTGGTTCCAGGGCTTCAACGACATGGTCGACGGCAATTTCTATCCCAAGCAGCCCAAGGGCGCGGCCGGCAACCGCTTCGCGCTCTACTCGGAATATATGAGCGCGCTGATTCGCGACGTCCGCCAGGACCTCGGCGCGCCCAAGCTGCCGTTCGTGATCGGCGTGCTCGGCGTCGGCGGCAAGGATCCCGGCAGCGAGGACAACCTCGCCTTCCGCGAAGCCATGGCCGCGCCGGCGGCGCGGGCGGAGTTCCAAGGGAACGTGACCGCCGTGCGGACCGCACCGTTCTGGGACGAGAAGCTGGGCGCGATCCAGGACAAGAAGGACAAGGTCCGCCAGATGGCCTTTGAGCTCAAGAACAAGGGCAAGCGCTCGGCCAACGCCGACGGCAAGATGACCGAGGCGCAGCAGAAGGCCTATCTCAAGGATTACGAAGCCAAGCTGATCACGCCCGAGGAAGCCGGCATGCTCAAGCGCGGCGCGTCCAACGGCGGCTATCATTACCTTGGTTGCGCCAAGACCTTCGCGCTCATGGGCGAAGCGTTCGCCGAAGCCAGCCTCCGGATGCGCGCCGCGCAGAAGTGAGGCGGTGCGGCGGAGCCGCGTGGGGGACACGTTGACACGGTGACACGTGGGCAAGGGAGACATCCATCCGAGAGGAAACCGGAGACCGGATGATTGGCGGGGGTGTCTCTAAGGTAGGGATAGCGCCATGGTCTGTCCTCTGTCTTGGGTAGGGTTGAGCGCCCTCGCTCAACCGCGGCTGACCAAGGGTGGTCAGCCCTACCCTAGACAGCTATGTCGTGACGCGGTCCCGGCCCTGCCCGTGACAGGTTGAAGCGGTTGGCGGAAATGCGAAGGGGGCCGGAGGGCCCGACGGTGTCTCACCCCGGCCGTGCGGCCACCATTCGGCGGCCTAGCCCGAGCCCCAGCCCTAGCTATGGCCCTAATCAATCCAGCCCTCGACTCAGTCCTCTCTTTTATCATTCTCCTCGCATGCTGATTCCGGTCGAAGAACTGAAGCTGCTGTATGAGCGGGCCATCGCGAATGTCACGGACTCGCCGCCGCGGCCGCTCTTGTCGGCCGAACGTTATCAGGGCGGCTTCGGCTTCATCCGGAACGACGCCGAGTATCGGCTGGCTTTCGACGCCCTTGAGGCGCCCGAGTGCATGACGTTGCAGACGAACCTGGAGTTCATCAGCGGCCGCGCCGGCCTCGAGGCCATGCGTCGGCTCGTCGCCCAGCTCAACGCGGAGAAGAAGGGCGTGAAATTCGTCCTGGTCGAAGCGCCGGCTCCGTTCATCGTCTGCTCGGTCGAGGCGATCCTCGCGGGTTATCGTCGCATCCCCAACACGGAGGTGGCGGAAACCATCCTGCAGAGCGCGGTGCGGCGGCTGGAAGATGTGACGGAAGAGATCCGTTTGGAATTAGGACGTAGAAGGTAGGGGCGCGACGGTGTCGCGACCGACGGAAACGGGCCATGGGGCGGACGCGTCGCCGACGCGTCCCTACCCAGAGGCAGTCAGGGCAGCCCGCGGGGCTTTATTTGACGGTATCCGCGGCCGCCTTTTTCCCCTTCCGCGCGCCTTTCGCGATATCCTTCTTCTCTTCGGGGCTCAGCTTATTGGTCGGCGCATCCGGTTCATTATGCTTCGGCATCGCAAGGCGCAGGCGCTCGATAACTTCCTTATGCTCCGGCTGAGCGGCTAGGTTCCGGTGCTCGAGCGGGTCGGTCGAATGGTCGTACAGTTCCTCGGCGCCGCCTTTCGAACCGTAATAGGTGAAGCGGTAGCGGCCGTCCGTGACGGAATGGTTCCCGTTGTTGTAGGTGGTCAGGGTGGGGTGGTTCCACGCCAGGGTCGGATCCTTCAGCACCGGAGCGAAACTACGCCCCTCGTTCTCGGGATTGGCGGGCAGTCCGCAGAGCTCGACCAGCGTCGGGTACATGTCGAGCAGGTTGACCACCGCGTCGCTCTTCAGCCCGGGCTTCGTCACGCCTGGTACGCTCACGATGAAGGGAACCCGGTCGGACTCTTCCCAGAGGTCGGTCTTGCCGTACTTGAGTTTCTCGCCGAGGTGCCAGCCGTGGTCGCCCCAGATCATGACGATGGTATTGTCGGCGTATTTGCTCTTGGCCAGGGCGTCGAAGACGACCCCGAGGCAATGGTCGGCGTAACTGATGTTCGCGAGGTAGGCGCGTTGGGCCTGCTTGTGCAGGTTCGCCTTGTCGGCGGCCTGGAAGCGCGGATCGGGCGCGAACAGTTCCTTCCCCGCCTTGTTGGTGATGTCCTTCAGGTCATCGCGGAAGATCTCGACGGTCTTGAATTTATCCAGGGGATAGAGGTCGAAAAACTGCTGCGGGACTTCCCAGGGCAAGTGAGGCTTGGAGATCCCGAGGGCCAGGAAAAAGGGCTTACCGTCGAAGTCGCGCTTGAGTTGATCGGCGGCCCATTTGCTGGAGACATAGTCTTTGGTCTGTTCGACGGGAGCGGTGACGGCCCCCCAGCGGAATTCCTCCCCTTTTTCCTTCGGGGCTTTTTCGGCGCCTGCATCCTTCGGAGTGGCGGGAGATTCTGACCAGAGCATGCCGCCGTTGTTGCCGCCGGCATCCACGAACTCTTTGAACGCCCACTGACCTTCGTCCATGCCTTTCGCGGTGGGGTGCTTATGGAAGATCTTCCCCGTGGAGAGGGTGTGATAGCCGTGCTTCGCGAAGTATTCCGGCAGGGTCACGACATCCTTCGCCTTCGGGGCGTTCTTCAGGTTCTGCCGATTGCCGTAGACGCCGGTCGAAGCCGCCTGCTTGCCGGTCAGGATGGCCGAACGGCTCGGACAGCAGACCGTGGAGGGACAATAGGCCTTCTGCAGGACCAACCCTTTTTCCTTAGCCAGTTTGTCCATGTGCGGGGTGATGGCCTGGGGGTTGCCGCCGAAGCAGCCCACCCAGTCGTTCAGGTCGTCGACCGCGATGAACAGCACGTTGTAGCCCTTGCTCTGATACTCGGCCACCTTCTGCCGGACTTCGTCGGCGGCGAGCAAGGCGCCGGGCGCGGCGGCCAGCAGAACTCCCAAGAGGCATAGGAACCGAAGGAATTTCATGGGGCTGATTTCGCGGCGCTTCATAAAGATCAATCAAAGTAACCTGGCGGAGGGGAAGGGATTCGAACCCCCGGAACCTTGCGGTTCATCTGATTTCGAATCAGACGCAATCGACCACTCTGCCACCCCTCCTAACCAGGACTGTTGAGGAAGTCCCAGGATGGCGGGCGGGCAAGACGTAAATGAGCGGTAAAGGGGCGTTCGCGTGGGCTTTACGCCTTTCGGGACGCTTGCCAGCGGAGGATTGCCCCCTATCCCTGACCTTAACCCCGCATCACCCCATGCTCACTCGTCTGCTCTGCCTGCTCACCCTGTGCCTCGTTTCCGCCGTCGCTTCGGCCGAGACGTTCTGGATCTGGGGTTCGAAGAACAACGTCGCGAAACAGCAGGTCTGGTTCCGTACCTCCTTCGAGCTGAAGGAAGTCCCGTCCGTCGCCAAGCTCCAGGCTGTCGCCGACAACCACTGCGTGGTCTGGCTCAACGGCAAGCAGCTCGGCGGCTCGGACGACTGGGCCGACGCTTTCACCGCCGAAGTCGCCGGCGACCTCAAGGTCGGCGTCAACACCCTCGCGATCGTCGGCCGCAACGACGGTGGCATCGCCGCGATGTCCTGCCGCCTCAACGCGGGCAAGGCCGTGCTCGTCGAATCCGGCGCGAGTTGGAAGACCTCCCTCGCCGACCCCGGCAAGGGCTGGGACGCCGTCAAGTTCGATGACGCCAAGTGGGCTCCGGCCTCGATCGTGAAGAAGATGGGCGAGGCCCCCTGGGGTAATCCTTTCGGCGGCGACAAGAAAGCCGCCAATGGCAAGCGCACCCCGAGCACGTCCGTCGCCGCGGCCGACGAACTCATCCTGCAGCCCGGCTTCAAGGCCGAGCTCCTTTACACCGTCCCGAAGCCGGAGCAGGGCTCCTGGGTCTCGCTCGCGGTCTCGCCGGAAGGCGACCTCGTCGCCGGCGACCAAGGAGGCGTGCTCTGGCGCGTCTCCCTGAAGGACCCCAACAAGCCGGTCGTCACCAAGATCGACACGAAGTTCTTCGGCTGCCACGGGCTCCTCTTCGCCCACGGCGCCCTGTACGCTTGCACGAGCGAGAAGGGCAAGGGTGACATCTGGCGCCTGCGCGACACCAAGGGCGACGGCTCCTACGCCGAGCAGACCATGATCCGCGCGCTCAAAGGCTCCGGCGAACACGGCCCGCACCAACTCGTCCTCGATCGCGACGGCTCGATCCTCGTGGTCGGCGGCAACCACACCAAGCTACCCGACGACGAGAAGGCTGGCGCGCCGGTGAAGCGTTACGACGAAGATGACCTGCTTAAGAAATACGAAGACGCCAACGGCCACGCCTCCGGCATCAAGGCCGTCGGCGGCTGGATCGCCCGCATGGACAAGGACGGTAAGGACTGGGTCCGCGTGACCACCTGCTTCCGCAATCCGTACGATTGCTCCGTCGCTCCGGACGGCGACATCTTCACCTACGACTCCGACATGGAGTGGGACATGGGCGCCCCGTGGTACCGTCCGACGCGCATCTACCTCTGCACCCCGGGCGGCGAGCTCGGCTGGCGCTCCGGCGCGGGTAACAACGCCTTCCCCACGCTCGATATGCAGCCTGCGCTCGTCGACATCGGCCCGGGCAGCCCGACCGGTACCACCATGGGCACCGGCGCCAAGTTCCCGGCGTCCTACCAGCGCGCTTTCTTCGCGTGCGATTGGACCTTCGCCACGCTCTA
>CAXNHL010000036.1:0-9679 GCA_964202105.1 Opitutales bacterium
TCCCTTTGAGCGAAGCCACCTATGCGTAAGTGAGCCATCCTTGACGCAGCGATATCGCCCGACCAACTTGGCGGCATGAAGACGATGATGCTTTTCCTGCTTGGCGTGCGCCTGCTGTTCTTGTCGGCCGCCGGTGCGATGTGCGTCTACGGCCTGCTCCATGCGGCTGACCCGAAGGTACTCTGGTATTGGACCGTCGGCCATGCCCTCGTTTTGGCCGCCTGCGTCTTCCTGATCGGCAAGGTCTGGGCCTCCCTCAAGGCGACCTGGAAAGAGTAAGTCGGGGCCCTTAATGAGGGAAATCGGGGCCAGCCGGACGATAAGTCGGGCTGGATAATCTGAAATCTGGCCTATAAATATGCCAGAACACCCCTCTCATGAAGTCCTGCGCCCGCCTCTTCCTCGCCTTCCTCGCCGCCGGCCTGATCGCCGCCGACAAGCCGGTCACGGATCACAGCAAACTCAAGACCAAGGAAGCCAAGGCCAACGCGGCCAACTGGCCGGACAACAGCAAGGGTTCACCGACGCCGCACGCTCCGGCCGAGAATCCGCCGGCCGCCACGACCCAGCGTTCCCAGCAGGTCGCCCCGCCCGCCGCCGGCGAGCGCGTGGTCTTCATCGGTAACGGCTTCGCCGAGCGCGACACCTACTACGGTCGCCTCGAGACCGAACTGCATCTCCGCTTTCCGCAGCAGCAGCTCCTCGTGCGCAATATGGGCCGCTCGGGCGACACCCCGGCCTTCCGTCCGCACCCGGCGCGCGCCAGCCAGTGGGCCTTCCCAGGCGCCGACAAGTTTCACCCCGAGTACGCCCAGCATAACGGTAAAGGCTTCTTCTCCACCCCGGACCAGTGGCTCTTTCATCTGAAGGCCGACACCGTCGTCGCCTTCTTCGGTTATAACGAATCCTTCGACGGCCCCGGCCGCGCCGCCAACTACGAAGCCGAAGTCGACGCCTTCGTCGTCCACTCCCTGACCAAAGCCTACAACGGCAAGACCGCGCCGCGCCTCGTGCTCGTCTCCCCCATCGCCTTCGAGAATCTGTCCGCCACGCGTGATCTGCCGAACGGCGCCAAGGAAAACGCCAACCTCGAGCTCTACGCCGCCGCCATGGAGCGCGTCGCGAAGAAGCATGGCATCACCTACGTCGACCTCTTCCACCCCACCCTCGCCGCCTACGGCAAGGCTAAGTCGCCCTACACGGTCAATGGCTTCGCCCCGACCGACTTCGGTTACCGCGAGATCGCCAAGCTCCTCGCCGACGGACTCTACGGCGCCACGGCGCGCGCCTCCAAGGCCGATGAAACCCTCCTGAACGGCGCGGTGAAGCTGAAGGACTACATGTGGAATACCGACTACTCGATCCTCAACGGAGTCCACACCCACGGCCAGCGTTACAACCCCTTCGGTCCGCAGAACTATCCTGACGAGGTCTTCAAGAGCCGCCAGATGACCGTCATCCGCGACACGCTCATCCATGACGTCGCCCTGGGCAAGAAGACGGACCTCGCCGTCGATGACTCCAAGACCCTGGTCCTCCCGGCCGTGCCGACGAACTTCAAGCCCAGCGAGAAGAACGGCAACCCCACGGAGTTCCTTTCCGGCGAAGCCGCCATCGAGAAGATGAAGCTCCTGCCCGGCTACAAGGTCTCCCTCTTCGCCTCCGAAGAGAAGTTCCCGGACCTCAAGAAGCCGGTGCAGATGTCTTTCGACGCCAAGGGCCGCCTCTGGGTCGCCACGACCCCGACCTACCCGCACTACCGTCCGGGCGACGCGCTGCCAGACGACAAGCTCCTGATCCTCGAGGACACCGACGGCGACGGCAAAGCCGACAAGCAGTCCGTCTTCGCGGATAAGCTCCACATCCCGATCGGCTTCGAGATCGCCCCCGAAGGCGTCTACGTCTCGCAGGAGCCGAACCTCGCCCTGCTCATCGACGACGACAAGGACGGCAAGGCGGACCGCACGGAGCTGATCCTGCACGGCTTTGATTCCCACGACTCGCACCACGCCATCTCGGCCTATTGCGCCGACGCCTCTGGCGCCTTCTACCTGCTCGAAGGCCGCTTCCTCCACAGCCAGGTCGAAACTCCTTACGGCCCGCGTCGTTGCAATGACGGCGGCGCTTGGCGCTTCGACCCGAAGTCCTACCGCCTCGAACGCGTGCAGGCCGACGTCTCCAATCCGTGGGGCTTCTCCTTCGACTATTGGGAACAGCCCTTCCTCTCCGACGCCTCCCCGGGCGAGAACTGGTGGGCCGTCCCCCTCTCGGCCAAGGTCCCCTACGGCATCGAGCAGATCAAGGTCGAGCAGTTCGTCCCCAAGCGCTCCCGCCCGACGTCGGGCGCCGAGTTCGTCTCTTCGCGTCACTTCCCTGAAGCGCAGCAAGGCGACTTCATGATCTGCAACACCATCGGCTTCCTTGGCATCAGCTTCGGCAAGAAAGCCGACGACGGCGCCGGCTTCACCGGCAAGGCCAACGGCGACCTCCTCACCTCGACCGACGGCAACTTCCGCCCGGTCGACCTCGAGTTCGCCCCGGACGGCTCGCTCTACTTCATCGACTGGCACAACCCGCTGATCGGCCACATGCAGCACAACGCGCGTGACCCGAACCGCGACCGCGAGCATGGCCGCATCTACCGCATCACCTACCCCGAGCGCCCGCTCGTGAAGCCCGCCAAGGTCGCCGGGGCCTCCGTCGCCGAACTCCTCGAGAACCTCAAGGAGCCTGAATACCGCACCCGCTACCGCACCCGTCGCGAACTCCGCGGCCACGCTCCGAGCGAAGTGCTCCCCGCCGTGAAGGCCTGGGCCGCCAAGCTCGACCAGAACGATCCGGCCTATGAGCACCACCTCTGCGAAGCCCTCTGGGCCACCTGGGCGCAGAACCAGCCGGACGCCGAGCTCATCGCCCAGCTCCTCAAAGCCAAGCAGCCGGAAGCCCGCGCCGCCGCCGTGGACGTCATCCGCCACTCCTTCTGGCAGCTCCCGAACCACGTCGCCCTGCTCAATCAGGCTATCCGCGACGAGAATGCCCGCGTGCGCCTGACCGCCGTCGTCGCTGCCACGTGGCTCGACAACGCCGACGGCGCCAAGCTCGCCGTGGAAGCCTTCAAGCAGCCCGTCGACCGCTGGGTCGGCGCCGTCCTGCACTACGCCTTGACCTATACGCTCAAGGACGATGTCGACGCCCTCACGGCCGCCGGCCAGCTGAACCTCGAAGGCAATCAGGCCGCCGCGGACTACTTCAGCGGCAAGCTCAAGATCGGCCAGCCCGTCGCCGAAGCCGGCACCAACTCCAAGCCCGCGCGCAAGCTCACCGCCGCCGAAGAAAAGGTGTTCAAGCTCGGCCGCGAGATCTACTTCCGCGACGCCCATTGCGCCACCTGCCACCAGGCGGACGGCAACGGCATCCCGAACATCTATCCTCCGCTCGCGAAGAGCAACTGGATCGACGACGATGAACGCCTGACCAAGATTCTGCTCAAGGGCATCTGGGGGCCGATCAAGGTCAACGGCAAGGACTTCGACCCGACCAAGGGCGTGCCGCCCATGATGGGCTTCGGCGGCCTGCTCAATGACGACGAAGCCGCGGCCGTGCTCAGCTACGTCCGTCTCTCCTTCGGCAATAACGGCAAGCTCGTCTCGCCGGCCACCGTCAAGAAGGTCCGCGAAGCCACCAAGGACCGAGCCAACTTCTACATGGCCGACGAACTCCTCAAGGAACACCCCCTGAAGGCGGCGCCTCCGGCCAAGGGGAAGAAGAAGTGAGGCGCGAAGTAGTCGCGCGGGGGACACGTGGGCACGCGCGTGCGCGAGGGGGCATGCTGGCAAGGGGACATGGGGAACACACGAGAGGACCGGAGGCCCAGAGGCTCGGTTGACCAGAAAGACAGAGGGTAGGGTCGGGACCGCGTCACGACATAGCCGTCTCGAGGTAGGGCTGATCACCCTTGATCAGCCGCGGTTGAGCGAGGGCGCTCAACCCTACCCGATGCTGCGAGGCAGGGATACACTTTCGGGTCCCGGGTCCCAGCATCGGGTATCTGGTACGGGTTATCGGGTTCGGGTACGGGTGCGGGTCCTGAACCAGCACCTGATGCCGAACACCCGAACCTGGGACCTGACGGCCGAGACCCGGGACCTGAGAATGATTCACCGGGTCGCCGGTTTCCCTTTGAGACATGAGTCGCTTCGGGCGGCGAAAGCCGCCTTCTACCCCCTCGTTATATAACAATCGGTATTTTCTATACCTTATCACTGCAGGTGGGGATTGACCGAGGCCTAGGCCATGGGATTTATTCCGCCCATGCGATTCCTCTCCACCCTCGCCCTGCTCCTGACCGCCACCCTCCTGCCGGCCCAGGATTTCGACTTCAAGGGCGTCCCCGCCGACTACGCGGTCACCTTCGCGACGGCCAGCTCACGCGGCCTGAAGATCAGCGACTCGCCCGAGGCCAAGGCCTTCAAGGCGCGCATCGAGAAGCTCGTCGCCGACCTCGATAAGAGCGGGCAGGACAGCAAGGCCATGCAGGCGGCCATCGTCAAGGCCACCGGCCTCGACCTCGAGTCGCCTGACAATCGTTATGCGGGCGGTTTCTCCATGACCAAGGACGGCTCCTTCACCGGCGGCCTCATCGTCCGTGCCCGCCACGACAGCGCCAAGCTGGCCGCGCACGCCAAGGCCAAGAATGTGCCGAGCCTGCAGGCCGGCGCCGTCAAAGGCTGGAAGATCCAGGAACTGATCGCTTCGCTCAGCGACGAACTCGCCCAGGCCGCTAATAGTTTCCCCACGCCGCCCGGCGAAGCCGGCGGCGCGACCGAAGAGTTCGGCGTCTTCGACGTCGACAACGACACGATGGTGATCGCCCAGACCAAGGAAGCCGCTCGCATCATCGGCCTGCTCAAGGGACAAGGCGCCTCCTACGCCCTTCCCTCAGCCCAGCGTTCTGCCCTCGCCGCCACCGGACGCGCCTACGCCATCGTCTCCGTCAACGCCGCCAAGTTCCCGGCCACCCCTGAGCTCGCCCAGAGCGGCTTCGTCAGCGGTCTCTTCGCCATGGGCGAGAAAGGCTCGGACCAGGTCATGAAGATCAGCACCACCTTCACCTCGAAGGAAAAGGCCGCCCCGCTCGCCATGCAGGCCCAGGGCATGCTGGCCATGGCCCCGATGATGCTCGCCGGCGACCCTTCCAAGCCCGAGACCCCCGAAGAAAAGGAAATGAAGGCCCTCGCGGGTGACTTCCTCGCCGGCATCCAGCCCGTCGAAGCTACCGGCAATCAGGTCACCCTCACCGCCAAGTGGGACACCGTCAAACTTTACGCCATGATCGAGAAGATCGTGGCCATCGGGGCCGCCAAGGCGAAGGAAATGCCGCAGCCGGCCGTCGGGAAGTAAGGCGCGACGGAGTCGCGCAGGGGGCACGTGGGCACGTTGACACGTGGACACGGGGCGTAACTAGATGCCCGGGGAAAGGCGGTGCAAAAGTGCAAAGGTGAAGACGAGGCTGGGCTTGGGCCAGGGCCAGGGCTGGGGCCAGTTGTCTGATTCCAAGCCATCACTTCGGGTGGCGGGGCGGGGTTAATTTTGACTACCCCTACTCCTGCCCCTACCCCTACCCCATGCTTCGCATTCTCCTCGCCGTCATCGGCATCATCAGTTTGTCCACGACGGCTTCAGCGCAGGCGCAGCTGCAGAGGATCCTCTTCGTCGGTAATAGCCTCACCAGCCACGGACCCAAGGCTGACATCGACTGGCATGGCAACTGGGGCATGGCGGCGACGTCACTAGACAAGGACTATGTCCATGTCGTGACCAAGGCGCTCGCTACCAAGCAAGGCACGACACCGGTCATCATGATCAAGAACGTCGCCGATTTCGAACGCGCCCATGTCGGCTACGATATCGCCGGCAAGTTCGCCGATGCCGCCGCCTTCAAGGCCGACCTCATCATCCTGTGCATCGGCGAGAACGTCGCCGCGCTGAAGACTCCGGAAGCCCAGGCCAAGTATCAGGAACAGGTCACCGCCCTGCTGAAGACGCTTCAGTCGAAACCCAAGGCGCAGATCATCGTCCGTAGCAGCTTCTGGGCGAACACCGCCAAGGACACCGCCATGCGCCAGGCCTGCGAAACCGTCGGCGGCACGTTCGTCGACATCAGCGCCTTGTCTAAGGACGAAAAGAACTACGCCCGCTCCGAGCGGCCCTATAAGCACGCCGGCGTGGCCCATCATCCTGGTGATCGCGGGATGGCCGCGATCGCCGAGGAGATTGTGAAAGTCGTTAAATAAAGAGTCGGGCAAATCGATACGGGTGGCAGGTGGCGGCCCCGGGTGACGGGTGGCGGGAAAGCTGCAGAAATACACGGGAGACCGGAAACCGGATAGTTGGCTGCGGGCATATGACCGAAGCATTAATTCCGGTCTCCGGTTTCCCCTTGTGCGCCCCCTACTGCCACCTGCCACCCGGGGCTGCCACCCGCCACCTGAAACGCCTGCATCGTAGGCACAAAAAAGCCCCCGAGGTCGGGGGCTGATTCGGAATGGCAGGAGGGCTTAGTTGCCGCAGCAGCCGCCGGACTTCTTCTCACCGGTACCACAGGAACCTTCCTTGTTGCAGCAACCGCAGGTACCGAGGCATTCGCCGGAGCCGCAGCAGGCCAGGCAGCAGAAGCCCTTGCGGCCGACCCACGCGAGGTAGAGGCCGGCGACGACGAGGGAGATGACCTTCCAGTCCTTGAGTCCACCGAAGAAGAACTGATGGACGCAGACGATATTGAACAGGATCGCGCCGATGAGGACCAGGCCCCAGGCACGCGTGCGAGGGAAGATCAGGAGCGCTCCGCCGACGATTTCCAGAACCTTGATCAAGGCGAGATAGCCCGAGCTGTACATGAGACCGATGAAACTTCCTTCGGGGGGCTTGGGGGGATTGATCCAATAATTGACGCCAAAGTAGATGAAGGCCACTCCGAGCAGGAGGGCGACGATGCAGGGGAGTTTTTTCATAGCCCCTGCAGGCTAGCCTAAATGACCGGAGTTGGAAGGGCTAACTTCAGAGCGCCTTATGCGAGCCGTCGCAGAGGGCACCCTTCTTGGAGTGCTTACAGGCGCAGAAGTAAATGGTGCCGTTCGCCTCGGCCTTATACGGCACGGGCGTGAAAGCGGAACCCTTGTGGGCGCCATCGCAGAAAGGCTGGTTCTTGCTGTGTCCGCACGAGCACCAGTAGTAAGTCTTGCCGGCTTCGACGAGGACGGGGATCGGGGACTTCTGCGGGATGTGGGGGGAGCTCATAATTCGAGAGTATAGAGTTTGGAGTATCGAGTATAGGGGAAAGCATGAGGAATCAGGCGAGGTCGAAGAGGAGGGCTTCGATGGGGCCGGCGGAAGTAAAGGCGAAGGAGCCGGGTTCTTCGGACTTAAGAGCGTCGCCAGGCGAGAGCTTCACGCCGCCGATTTCGACTTCGCCACCGATCAGCTGGAACCACAGCCCCCTGCCCTGAAGGAGCTCATGCGAGACGGTACCGGCCGCCGCAGTCTTAACGCGGTATACATCCGCGTCCTGACTGATGTGCGCCGACCCGTCGCGTCCGTCATTTGAAATGATGAGCACCTTGGGCGCGGCGAGCTGCTCGGCCGTCGGCTTCCACTCGGCGTAACGCGGACGGAGGCCGGGACGATCGGGCTGGATCCAGACCTGGATGAGATGGAGCCGATCGGTCTTCGAGGGATTGTATTCACTGTGCTTCACCCCGCTGCCGGCGCTCATGACCTGAATCTGGCCAGGCTTGAGCTGGGCGTGATTACCGAGGCTGTCACGATGCTCGATGGCGCCTTCGAGGACATACGTGAAGATTTCCATGTCGCGATGCCCGTGCGGCGGGAAACCCATCGCCGGGTCGACGAGGTCCTGATTGATGACCCGGAGGGACCGGAAACCCATGTGGGCAGGGTCATGGTAATCGGCGAAACTGAAGCTGTGGCGGGCCACCAGCCAGCCGTGATCGGCGAACCCGCGTTCTTGGGAGCGGCGCACTGCGAACTTCATATTTAATCAAAGTAGGCCTGAAAAAGCCCACTGTCCAACACCCCTCGCAAATTTCCCGACGGAATTAGTTTGAAAACACCCCCCCGGATTGGTCTATGCTTATGACTCGTGTCGGGCAGTGGCTCAATCTGGTAGAGCGCTGCTTTCGGGTAGCAGAGGCTGAGAGTTCAAATCTCTCCTGCCCGACCAATTTAAAGACCCCGGAGATGTTGCGACGTCCTCGGGGTCTTCCGCTTGGGGATTGAACCACCCTCACCCTGTCCGTCTACTCCACCCATGCGCCGCTGGGGAATCCTACTCCTGACGTTCTGGGCCTGGCTCGGTGCCGCCGAGCCCCCGGCCTGCGCTCCCCGACCGATGGTCCTGGTCCACGTGATGCCCTGGTTCGAGAGCAAGGCCGTGAGCGGACGCTGGGGCTGGCATTGGACGATGGAAAAGACGGACCCCGACAAGGGCGCCCTGGCCAGCCACGATCGCCCGGCCTGCGGGCCTTATGATTCCGGCGACCCGGCGGCCATCGCGACTCAGGTCGCCTTGATGAAGGCCGCGGGCATCGACGGCGCGATCATCGACTGGAACGGGCCGGACGGCTTCGACGACTACGCGATGATCCATCGCAACACGACGCTCCTCATCGCGGAACTCAAGAAGGCCGGCCTGAAGTTCGCGCTCTGCGTCGAAGACAACCCTGGCCACCGTTTCATGAAGGAGCGCAAGCTCACGCGGACGCAGGCCACGACCAAGGTCGCCGCCGCCTTCGCATGGGCCGACGCGCATTGGCTCAACGACCCGGCCTACGTGCGCCTCGGTGAACGACCGACCCTGTTCATCTTCGGTCCGCAATACCTCGACGAAGCCGAGTGGAGCGCGATCCGCGCAAGCTTGAAGCAGAATCCGCTCGTCTACGCCCTGCCCCACCTGAGCCGCCGACCCGGTGTCGACGGAGCCTTTGCCTGGGTGCCGGTGAGCGAAGGCAAGTCCGTGACGTCCGAAGCTTGGACCAAGGAACTTGCCGAGCTCTACGTCGGCGAGATCAAGGCCGGTCGGCCCACGGTCGCCGTGGCCTTCCCGGGCTATCGTGACTTCTATGCCCAAGCCGGCGCCGGCAAGAGCTACGGCTCCATCGATTATCGCGACGGCCGGACCTTCGCCGACTCCTTCGACCAGGCGATGCGGAGCGGCGCGCCCATCGTGCAGATCGCGACCTGGAACGACTACGGTGAAGGTACCGGCATCGAGCCAACGACCGAGCGTGGCCTCCGGGACCTCGAACTACTCCGCAAGCGGCTACGCCCCGAGGCCGACCCCGCGGAACTCCGGCGGATCCTAGAGGCGGCCAAGCGGTAGGGCCCGTCGGGCTTGAGCGACAAAAGACAGCAGAACAGCGGATTCCGGCCAAGCAAGGGGTTGAAATCCCTCCCCACTAGGTCTCTTTTATCAGCCTGCCCGGGAACTCCCCTCCCTCGCCGACTGTCCCATCCCTATGCCCTCCCAGGCCATCCTCTTTCTTGGCGTCTTTCTCGGCGCCACTTGCGCCGCCGAGCCGATCAATTTCAGCCGCCAGATCCGCCCGATCCTGTCCGAGAACTGCATCGCCTGCCACGGGCCGGACGAGAAAGGCCGCAAGGG
>CAXNHL010000037.1:0-9487 GCA_964202105.1 Opitutales bacterium
TGCACGCCGATCAGCCCGCGGACGACGCGGCCCTGGTTCGCGAGATCCAACGCGACGGCGGCGATGAGGTTAGACGGAATGGAATAGCCGAGGCCGACGCTCAGTCCGGTTCCGGACTTGATGGCGGTGTTCATGCCCAGCAGGCGGCCCTCGAAGTCAATCAGAGGCCCGCCGCTGTTGCCTGGATTGATCGCGGCGTCGGTCTGGATGAAATCCTCGAAGGCCATGCCCATGCCCAGCTTGCCGGAGCGTCCCAAGGCCGAGACGATGCCGGAAGTGACGGTGAGACCGGCGTCCAGCGGATTACCGATGGCGAAGACGACATCGCCCACGCGGGCTTTGTCGCTATCGGCGAACTTAGCGTAAGGCAGGTTGCGGCCTTCGATCTTGAGGACGGCGATATCCGTGCCGGCGTCGACCCCGAGGACCTTGGCCCGGAATTCACGCCGATCGGCGAGCTGCACGATGACGGTCTTGGCGACGCCGCGACGATTATCCTGCAGGACGACGTGGCGGTTGGTGATCACATAACCGTCCGGATGGATGATCGTACCCGAGCCGAGCCCAGTGGGCAGCAGCGTCTCGCCGGTCTGCTCGTCCTGCATGACCTTATCCGGATCGATGCGTCCGCTGTAACGTTTGAGGACGGAGGCCGGGATCACCTCGGCGGTACGCACGCTCACGACCGCCGGCGTGATCCGAGCGAGCATGTCGGCGTAACTCGCGCCGGGAGCCGCCCGATTGACGGGGCGGGGGTCGGTCTCGAAGGTGACGCCGGCAAGAGCCATGGCCGGCAAGAGGACAAGCGCGGTGAGATGACGGAGCATGACTCCCCCACTCTAGCCGACCTCTTGCCCAAGGCAAGCGACCTCAGCGGGCCATCGTGAAACCGCCCCCTGGCTGGGTCGGTTCGGCCTCGTCGCGCTCCTTGTTGAAACGCATGGAGAAGAGGCGGGTGACGCCCTTCTCCTGCATGGTGGCCCCGAAGATGGCGTCGGCGGCGGAGACGGTGCGCTTGTTGTGGGTGATGACCACGAACTGGGAGAACCGGGTGAACTCGCGGATGATGTCCGTGAAGCGGTTGACGTTGGCGTCATCCAGCGGGGCGTCGAGCTCGTCGAGCACGCACAAGGGGGAGGGCTTCACCATATAGATGGCGAAGAGCAGGGCCACGGCGGTCATGGTCTTCTGACCGCCGGACAGCAGCGTGATGCCGCGGAGCTTGGTGCCGGGCGGCTGGGCGACGATCTCGATGCCGCTCTCGAGGGGATCTTCGGCCTGGACCATGGTGAGGTCGGCCGCGCCGCCGACGAAGAGCCGTTCGAAGGTGAACTTGAAGTTCTTGCGCACCTGCTCGAAGGTGTCGGTGAAGAGCTTGAGCGAGGTCTGGTTAAGTTCGTCGATCGCCTTGGTGAGTTCTTCCTTCGCCTTCCAAAGGTCGTCGCTCTGCTTGGTGAGGAAGTCGTGGCGGTCGCGCAGGGAGGAGTATTCCTCGACGGCGACGAGATTGACGGAGCCCATGCCGGCCATGCGGTCGCGCAGGTCGGCGATCTCGCGCACGAGGGGCGGCCAGTCGGCGGATTCCATCGCGGTGAGGTCTTCGGCGGTCGGTTCGCCGCGGCGGGCGACGGCCTTCGGGGCCGGACGGGAACCTTCCTCGTCGGTCTCCTCGAGATCGTCGAAACTGGAGATGCCTTCGGGTTCGCCGTCGGAAAGCCAGAGCTGGAGGCGCCAGTCGACGTCGGCGACGTCGAGCTGATGGTCGGACTGGACCTTCTCGACGATGAAGCCGCACTGCGAGGTCTGCTCGGCGAGCGAGACTTCGAGGCCCTTGAGGCGGGTGTCGGCGACGCGCAGCCGGTCGCGGTCGACGGAGAGGACGCGGTCTTCGGATTCGACGGCGGCGTCGGTCTCGGCGAGGGCGTGGCGCTGTTCGTTGAGCTGCGCGTTGGAGGTTTCGACCTCGCCGGCGAGGCGGGCGGAAGTCTCGCGGGCGCTCACGGCCAAGGCCTTGAGCTCGGCGATGAGCTTCTCGTTCTGCTGCGCTTCGATGCGACGCGAATTCAGGCGGGCGGTGGCTTCGGCGCGACGCGACTCAAGGTCGGCGAGTTCGCGGCCGACGAGTTCGAGTCGCTGGCGCTGCTCGGCATGGGCGAGACGGGCTTCGCCCAACGCGTTGCGACGCACGTCGGACTCGGCGCGGGCGGACTCGAGCTGGCCTTCGCCGGAAGCGATGGTCGCGCGGAGTTCGGCGACCTGGGCGTCCTTGGCCGTCAGCGTCTCCTGCGCGCGGTCGCGGCGCTTGAGCGCCTCGGACTTGGCGTTGTCCAGTTCGGCGAGCTGACGCTCTTCGCGCTGGATACGGTCGTCGGCGGCGGTGAGCGTCTGGCGGGCCGAACGCTCGTCGGCCTGGGCGACGGAAAGTTCCTGCGCGGCGAACTGCGTGGCGTCGCGGGCGGAAGAGACGTCGAGCTCGTTGGCGTCCATCTCGGACTGGATGCCGAGGGCCTTCTCGTTGAGGGTCGTGAGCTGGTCGTTCTCGGATTCCAGCGAAGCGCGGACGGCGCGGATCTCGCTCTCACGGGAGAACACGCCCGAACCGGCGTTGGCGGCGGCCTTGCGGGGCTTGCCGGCGTAGACGAGGCCGCGGCGGTCGACGAGATCGCCGTCGGTGGTCGCGACGAGGAAGAATTCGAAGCCCGGATTGGCGCGCCACCAGGCGATGAAATCACCGAGGGACGGGCAGACGTAGCAGCCGTCGAAAAGATTGGCGACCAGGCGGGCGTGGTCGGGGGACTTGGCCTGCACGGCCGTGGTGGCCGGACGGAGCCAGCCGGGAGCGGCGGACCCGGTGCGGGCCGCGGGCGGAGCTTCGACCTGGAAGACCGCGCGACCGAGCTGACGTTCGCCCATCTTGGCGACGATGCCCGGCAGGAATTCGGCGGAGTCGAGGGCGACGGCCTCGGAGGCGGCGCCGAGGATGTTCTCGAGCGCGGCGGCGGCGGAGACGTCGACGACGGTGACGAGGTCGGCGAGCGCGGAAGCCTTGCCGGAACGCAGTTCTTCGGCGAACTCGCCGCGCAGCACGGCCTTCGCGGCTTCGGAGAAACCTTCGAGGCGGGACTGCATCTGCTCGAGCAGGCCGAGCTGAGCGGAGAGCTTGGCGACCTTACGGTCCTGCTCGGAGATCGTCTGCTGGAGCGCGCGGAAATCGTTGAGGAGGTCGCGGCCTTTCTCGGTCGCTTCCTGCTCGGCCGTGCGCGCGGCCTGGAGTTCGCCGTGCCGGGTCGTGACGACGACGCCGGATTCGGTGACGCGCTGCTCGAGCGCGAGGCGGTCCTGCTTGGCCTGGGTGAGAGAGTCGGAAAGGTCGACGTGACGGGACTGATAGCCGCGGAGGTCGACTTCGAGGTTGGTGACGTCGCCGCGGGCGCGGGTCATCTCGCCTTCGGCGACGAGGATGTCCTGGCGGGCGCGGCGGAGCCGGTTCTCGGCCTCGACGACCTGGCGGGCGGCTTCCTCGACCTGGGCGGTCTTCTCGCGATAAGCGGCGTCCGTGGCGGAGACGGAACCGGCGGCCGTCGACTTCGCATCGGAGCTGCCGCGGAGGCGGAGCTCATACTCGGCGATCTGGAGCTCGGCTTCCTGTGCTTCGCGGCGGGCTTCGGCGAGGCGCGAAGCGAGGTCGTCGGAACGGAGGTCGGAAGTGCGGGCTTCGTTCTCGGCGTTCTCGCGGGCGGTGCGGAGGTCGAAGAGCGCCTGCTGGGCGAGCTGGACCTGTTCGGCGAGTTCGGCGCGGCGGGCGCGGGTCTGGAGCAACGCGGCCTCGCGGTCGCGCAGCCCGTCGGTGAGGGCGGTGACGTCGGCGCGACAGACGGTCGCGTCGGCCTCGAGGGCCGCGACCTGGGCGCGACGGTCACCGAACTGCTTGGAATGCCAGGCGAGGTCGAGGTGCGTGAAACGGTGGCGGAGGCGACGGTAGCGCAGCGCCTTGGCGGCCTGCCGGCGGAGGGAAGCGATCTGCCGGCCGACTTCGCTCACCACGTCGGTGATGCGCGCGAGGTTGGCGTCGACGCCGCTGAGCTTGTTCAGCGCCTCACGACGCTGGGCCTTGTAGCGGGTGATGCCGGCGGCCTCTTCGAAGAGGTAGCGGCGCTCGGCGGGATTGGCGGACAGGATCTGGTCGATCTGGCCCTGCACCATGAACGAGTAGGACATCCGGCCGATACCGGTGTCCATGAAGAGGCGCTGGATGTCCTTCAGGCGCGAAGGCTTGCCGTTGATGAAGTAGTCGCTGGCGCCCTCGCGGTGGAGGCGGCGCATGACGGAGACTTCGGCGAAGGCGGTGCCCAGTTCTTTTTCGCAGTCGGCGAAGATCAGTTCGACCTCGCACTGGGGGAGGGGCCTGCGGCGGTCCGTACCGGCGAAGATGACGTCCTGCATCGCCGGGGCGCGCAGGGATTTGGCGGACTGTTCGCCCAGGACCCAGCGGATCGCGTCGACGATGTTGGACTTGCCGCAACCGTTGGGTCCGACCACGGCCGTGACCCCGGGACGGAGCTCGATGCGGGTCCGGTCGGCGAAGCTTTTGAATCCGTTGGCGACGATTTCCTTGAGGTACATCGAGGGGTGAAAGGCACGATTGGCCTGCCCTACCCCCGCCGCAAGCGTCTAGTGCCCTCCCCGCGGGCCACTTATTCACGATTTCATTCCCCGAGGATTCGGGGTTGACGAACGCCCTCCCCCCTTGTTCTTTCGACCCTCCAAACGCTCACATGTCCGTAGAAATCAAGATTCGCAAAGGCGAGACCGTCGACAAGGCTCTCCGCCGCCTCAAGAAGAAGATCGACCGCGAGGGCATCATCAAGGACGCCCGCGCCAAGCGAGGCTTCGAGAAGCCGGCCGAACGCCGTCGTCGCAAGAAGAAGGTCAAGAACTTCAGCGCCTACCTGCGCAAGAAGTGGGACAACGTCTAAGCGTCCGTCCTGATCTAAGCACCCGAAGGCCCGTCATCACGACGGGCCTTCTGCTTTGGGGGACCCGCCGACCAGGCCGGACAACAAAAAGGGCCGAACCCGGAGGTTCGGCCCTTGGTCTCGGCAAAGCCGGTCGGGCTTAGCGGAGGAACAGCAGTTCCTGGTAGGACGGCAGCGGCCAGTATTCGTCGGCGACGATCTCTTCGAGGGCGTCGGCCGCGGCGCGGACCTTGAGCATGGCCGGGAGGACCTTGTCGCAGGAGTGCTTGGCCTGGGCGTGCGTGTCGGACTTGGTGACGTCGCGGGCGGTGTCGAGGGCGTCGATGGCGGCGGAGAGCTCATCAGCGAGACCGACGACTTCCTTGCGCAGCTTGCCGCCGGACTTGGTCTTCTCGACCGGGGTCAGGTCAGCGGCGTACTTGAGGGCGGCCGGGAGCAGCAGGGTCTTGGCGATGTCGGAGACGAGCTTCGACTCGGTGTTGACGGCGAGCACGTAGGAGTGCGTGTAGATCTCTTCGCGGGACTCGAGTTCGGCCTTGGAGAGGACGCCCTGGCGCTCGAAGACCTCGACCGACGACTTGGCGACGATCTCCGGGAGCGCGTCGGGGGTCGTGCGGAGGTTCTTGAGACCGCGCTTGGCGGCTTCCTTGTGCCACTCTTCGGAGTAACCGTTGCCGTTGAAGATGATCCGACCGTGCTTGGTGAGGATGTCCTTGAGGACGCTCTGGAGCGCGGAATTGAAGTCGGAATTCTTCTTGAGCGCGGCGGCGAGTTCGTCGGCGAGCTTGTCGAGCGAGTCGGCCATGATCGTGTTGAGCACGGTCAGGGGGCCGGCCACCGAGAAGGCGGAACCGACGGCGCGGAACTCGAACTTATTGCCGGTGAAGGCGAACGGGCTGGTGCGATTACGGTCGCCGGCGTCCTTCGGGAGGACGGGGAGCGTGTCGACGCCGAGGGTCATGTGACCGCCCTTGCGCGAGCTGGAAGCGGAACCGCTCTTCTTCACCTGCTCGATGACTTCGTTGAGCATGTCGCCCAGGTAGATCGAGATGATGGCGGGCGGAGCTTCGTTGGCGCCGAGGCGGTGGTCGTTACCGGCCGAAGCGACGGAAGCACGGAGCAGGCCCTGGTGCAGGTCGACGGCGCGGATGACCGCGGAGCAGAAGGTGAGGAACTGGGCGTTCTCGTGCGGGTTGTGGCCCGGCTCGAGGAGGTTGCCGACGCCGGCGCCACCGATGGACCAGTTGACGTGCTTACCGGAACCGTTGACGCCCGCGAAGGGCTTCTCGGCGAGGAGGCAGACGAAACCATGCTTGGTGGCGACGCGGCGGAGCAGCGTCATCGTGAGCATCTGGTGATCGTGCGCGACGTTGGCGGATTCGTAGATCGGAGCCACTTCGTACTGGGCCGGAGCGACTTCGTTGTGGCGGGTCTTGATCGGGATACCGAGTTTGAAGCACTCGCGCTCGGTTTCCATCATGCAAGCGAGCACGCGATCAGGGATGGTGCCGAAGTACTGGTCTTCGAACTCCTGGCCCTTGGCCGGCTTGGCGCCGAAGAGGGAGCGACCGCAGGTGTAGAGGTCGGGACGGAGGTGGAAGAGGCGGGAGTCGATGAGGAAGTACTCCTGCTCAGGGCCGCACGAAGCGGAGATGTAGCCGTGCTTCTTGCCGAAGAGGGCGAGGACGCGCGAGGCGGCCTTGTTCACCGCAGCCATGGAACGGAGCAGCGGGGTCTTCTTGTCGAGGGCTTCGCCCTTCCAGGAGACGAACGCGGTCGGGATACAGAGGGTCGAGCCGTTCTCGGTGTCGAAGATGTAGGCCGGGGAGGTGACGTCCCAAGCGGTGTAACCACGGGCTTCGAACGTGGAGCGGAGACCGCCGTTCGGGAACGAGGAGGCGTCGGGCTCGGCCTGGATCAGCGCCTTGCCGGAGAACTGGGCGAGCGTGCCGTTGCCGTTGGGTTCGAAGAAGGTGTCATGCTTCTCGGCAGTGAAACCGGTGAGCGGGTAGAACACGTGAGCGTAGTGCGTGGCGCCGCGCTCGAGAGCCCAATCCTTGATGGCGGCGGCGACGACGTCGGCCGAAGCGGCGTCGAGCTTGGCGCCGGATTCGATGTTAGACTTGAGGGACTTGAAAACGTCCTTCGGGAGACGCTTCTCCATCTTATCGAGAGAGAAGACATTCTGGCCGTAGATCAGGTCGATCTTCTCATTGCGGAAGTCGAAGCTGCCCTGAAGGCGAGGCTGGGAGGCAATCGCTTCGATGGCGTTGCGACGGGCTGGGTTGGTGCTCATGGATTGGGGGATTGGAAAGATGACTAATTACGAACAATTTCAAAGCACCCCGTGTGCCACGGTTCAATAGGTAACCATTCACAGGGGGTTTTGTGTCTTTTTAGACAATTGTGCCTAATTTTAGACAAAACAGCCCTGCTCATTTCCAGACATAGGTCGTCCGGAGGAAGTAGGCGGTGTCGGTCTTGACCTGCGTCGGCAGGGGCTTGGACCGGAAATTATTGGCCAAGCCGACCCGGAGGGACAGCGGTCCGCTGCTTCGGAGGAGATTCAAACTGCTCTCGTGGCGGACGTAGTAGTCACCGGTGACCTGGAAGGAGGGGACGAAACTCAAGGAGGTATCCCAGGCGGCCCAGCCGAGTTCGCGCGTGAAGATCAGGCCGAAGTCTCCGGAAGGCGCCGCCCGGTTGGGCTCGAGGGTGTCGTCGAAGATTTCGATGCGATGACCGAGGCCGGCCCGGGCATCGAGCTTGCCCTTGGCGTCGGTGAAGAGACGGAAGCCGAGACCGACGGCGTTGACGGAGAAGAAGTCGATCTGCCGGGCGTTGTCGAAGCCCGTGTCGGTGCGGAGATACCAGAAGAGGACGTTCGTCGGATTCGTCTCATACGAAAGGGTCACATGAAGGTCATCGGCCGAGATCCGGTCCTGAGCCTCGGCCCGCATGAAGCGGACGCCGCCGATCAAGGTGTCCGCCTTGGTCACGCCCTTCGCCGAAAAGCCCGTGCTGAAGCCCGATCCGGCCACCACGCCGCGGCGGCCGGAAAGATCCGCGTCCGCCTGCGTGACCCATTGGCGCGTGTCGCCCGTCTCGGAGGGGCGTTGCGAAGGCTCCCGCCAGAGCTCGATCGCCTGGTCGAGGGTGTTGGTCTCGCGGCCGCCGCGCGTGACGACCCGTCCGCCCGCCGCGGAGGCGACGCCATCCGAGACGACGCCACCGGCGCTCACGCGGACGGACTCGTCGGTGACGAAAGACTCGACCTGCGCGAGTTCCAGCCGCAGCAGGTTCGCGGCGCCGAGGGAAGGCGCGCGGAACTCCATGACGCCATCGACGATCCGTTCGATGCGGCCTTTGAGAAAAGTGCCGTCCTTCATGGTGACGGTGTCCGCCAGGCCGACCAAGGGCAGGAGCAGGATGATGAATGACCTCATGCTTTCCAGACAGCCCGAACGACGCAGGGTTGCCAACCCTAGGCTTATCGACCGAAGATGCCGCGTGGCCTACGACGCAGTCATCCTCGGAGCCGGACCGGCCGGCCTGGCCGTGGCCCATGCGATGCTCCGCGCCGGGGCGAAGGTGAAGGTGCTCGAGCCGGCCGCCCAAGTCGGTGGCTCGATCCGGACCCACCTGGACGCCGGGTGGATCGTCGAGACCGGCCCGAATACCCTGCAGCTCGAAGGGGCCGAAGACGAGGCCTTGATGGCCGCTTACGGACTCGGCGAGGTGATGCAGTCGGCCGACATGCGGGCGGCCCGTCGCTACATCTTCGCCCGCGGCGAACTCCACGGCCTCGGCCCGAGCCCCCTCACCCTGCTGACCAGCAAGCTGCTCTCATGGGGAGGCAAGCTGCGCCTGCTCTCCGAACCCTTCCGCGCGAAGGGCGGCCTCGCCGGCGAGACGGTCGTCGAATTCGCCACGCGCCGCTTCGGTCCCGAAGCCGCCGCGATGCTGATGGACCCGATCGTCTCCGGCGTCCATGCGGGCGACCCGGCCCGACTGGTGATGGCCAGCTGCTTCCCGCGAATCCATGCTCTCGAACAGACTTATGGATCGGTGCTCAACGGACTGCGCCGCGGCCCGAAGACGAAACGTACGGTCGTCGGTTTTCCCGGCGGCATGCGCCAGCTGGCCGAGACGATGGCTTCGCGCCTTCCGGCGGAAGACCTCCGGCTGGGAGTCGTGACGACCTCGCTCCGCCGTGACGCGCGCGGCTGGAACGTCGCTTGGCGCGGCGCGGACGGCGCGGACGAAGGCGTCTCCGCGAAGCACCTGGTGGTCACCGTACCCTGCTGGCATTGGGGCTCCCTGCCCTTCGACGAGACCGTCACGCCGTTCCTCCGGGATTGGGAGAATCCAAACGTCCCGCCGGTGACCGTCGTCGCCCGCGGTTACGCGCGCGCGGACGTACCGCATCCGCTCGACGGCTTCGGTTACCTGACTCCGGGCGGCGAACATCGCGACGTGCTCGGCTGCCTGTTCCCTTCCTCCGTGCTGCC
>CAXNHL010000038.1:0-9446 GCA_964202105.1 Opitutales bacterium
CTTTCTGCATCTGGTGAACGTGGTCGCCTGGAATGGGCACAACGGATTGAACAAGAATCTCTCAAGCCAACAACAGAAATTCTTGCACGCGCTCGAACCCTCTCTGGAAAAACATCGTCTCCAATAGTTCTTTCAATGCGATATGGCGCTGGGTTGATTGTGTATGTAGCGACAGATGAAACTTGCCGCTGGCGGCGTCGGTTCCGAGCGTCTTGCCCGCCTTGGCGTCGTCCTGCAGGAGGTCGACCAGGTCGTCGTAGATCTGGTAGGCGATGCCGAGGTGGCGTCCGAAGAGCGCGCAGGCGTCGACGTGTTCCTTCGGGCGGTCGGCGAGAAGCGCGCCGATCCGGCAGGCGCCCTCGAAGAGTTCGGCCGTCTTCAGGCGGATGTGGCGGGTGTAGTCTTCGAGCGAGAGGTCGTCCTGGCCGCGGGAGAAGGTCTGGCAGACCTCGCCGGAGCAGACTTCGCGCGAGGCGCGGGCGACGATGCGGCAGAGCTCCGGGGTCGGATGGTCGGCGGCGAGCACGAGGGCGTGGGCGAAGAGCGCGTCGCCGAAGAGCACCGCCGCGTGGGCGCCGTGCGTGCGGTTGGGGGTGGCGCTGCCGTGACGGGTGTCGGCGCCGTCGAGCACGTCGTCGTGGACCAGGGTGGCCAGATGGACCAGTTCGATGATGCCGGCGCCGCGCACCAAGGCGGGGGGCGGCGGGCCGCCGGCGCCCGCGCCGAAAGCGAGGAGCGGGCGGAGGCGCTTGCCCGGATGGGCGAGCACGTCGCGGACCATCGGGCGGACCTCAGGCTCGAACGCGAGTTCCTGCGCCGCGAGGAACTGCTCGAGGGCCGCGAAATGGGCTTCTAGGCCGACGTGCAGCGGGGAGGACACGCCGCAATGTGCCGACGAAAAAGCCCGTGCGCAAGCGCAGGATACGGATTGTCCCGCTCAGGGGACGAACTTCGTCTCGACCGAGATGATCAGCTTGCCGGTGCTGGCGCAGTCGGCGCACGGGATACGCTTGTCGAGCAGCTGGCCCTTCTGGGCTTCGCGCGTGAAGCCGAGTCCGCCGCACTTCTTGCAAGGGATGGTCTCGTTGGTCGTCGCGCTGAGTTCGGCGCCGGCGTTGATCGCTTCGACGAAGCGCTGCAGACCGGCCGGCGATTCCTCCAAGGTCACGCATTCCAGGAAGGCCTCGCGACGGAGGGTCAGCCGACGGCCTTTGAGCGGCGCGAAGTCAGGGGTGAACAACACCGCGACGGTGCCGACATGCATGCCGGTGATCTTGCCCGTGTCGCCGACCTTGACGGGTTTCTCGAGTAGGAGCATCGCCATCGTGTCGACGCCGGCGGCGAGGGTTTCGTTCGGGCCGGCGGCGGGCCAGGCGGCCTTGGCGAGGTAGCGGTTATCGCCGAGGTCCTGCAGGATGGCATAGGTGACCGTCGTCACGTAGCCGATGGCCTTGCTGGAGCCGGCGGGCGAGCCGTCGATGATGCTTTGCGTGGCGAACGCCGAATAGAGGCGCTGCAGTTCCTTGGTGGTCTCCGTCGAGCCGAGTCGGTTGAGCTTCGAGAGCTGGAAGGTCCGAGTCGACTTCGCCTCAGGGAGCAGCGTCGGGCGGAAGGGTGAGATCTGCACCGAGTTGTCCACGAACTCGTCCGAGATGCCGCCCGCGGCGGGCGCAGCCGCATTGGTAGGCGCCGCGGCCGGGGTGGCCGCCGGCTCGCCGACCTTGGTGCCGAACGGGCTCGTCTGAGCTCCGAGGGGGAGGGCGAGGAGAGCGAGGAGGAGTCGGAAGTTCATGGGCTTAGTCGAGGGAGCTCAGGTCGCCTTCGGCGGGCGGCGGGGTGGACTTAGGCTTGCTGGGCTCGGAGGAGCCGAGGGCCGGGGTCGAAGGAGTCACCGGCTTGGAGGAGCGGGCCGGTCGGTAGCCGTCGTCGCCGCGATCGTCATCTTCATCGTCGTCCGGGAGGTCGTCGTCTTCCGGGTTGGGCTTATCGCCGCGGGCGACGCGCTTGCGGCGCACGATGACGGTGCCGACGCCGACGGCGGCGAGGTAGAAGCCGAAGAGCACGCTGGTCATCACGATCAACGAGATCGGTTCGGCGATGGGCGTGATCAGCGCGACCAGCAACATGATGCCGACCAGCATCCCGCGCCAGGACTTCAGGAGGGTCTTCGGGCGGACGAGTTCGAGCCACATCAGGACGATGAGCGCGAGAGGGAACTGGAAGGTCAGGCCCGTGAGCAGGCACATCATCACGACGAAGGCGTAGTAATCCGACGCCTGCCAGGTCACTTCCATCTTCATCCCTTCGGCGAAATGCTGCCAGATCTGGATGGACATCGGGCTCAGCCAGTAGAAAGCGAGGGCGGCTCCCAAGAGGAAGAGCACGAGCGCGGCTCCGCAGAAGGGGACTAGGCCGCTCTTTTCCCTGTCCGAGAGGGCCGGGCCCACGAAGCGGGCGGTCTCGTAGAGGAAGACAGGAGAGGCGACGGCCACGCCCACGCCGAAAGCCGCGTACATGAGCACTTTCCATACGCCCATGAAGGTGAATTCTTTCAGTTCGCCCATGTTGACGAGACCGGGGCCGGGTTCGCTGAGCGCGAAGGCCAAGGGGGAGGTCTCGGGGTGTTTCGCCCACTCGAGGGGCAGGCTCAGCAGGACAGGGGTCTCCCGGTAGAAGATCAGGGCGGCGACCATCCCGATGGCGAAGACGGTGACGACGCGGATGAGCGAGATGCGGAGGTCGTCCAGATGCTCCATGAACGACATCTCGCTCCTGGATTTATTGCGGCGAATGAGGGAGGAAAGCATGGTGGGGTCAGTCCTTGCGAAGGAGGTCCTTGATGACGTCAAGGCTCAGGCCGGACGAAACGGAGTCTGATTCGGTCAGGAGCTTACGCAACATCTCAGACTTGGACTTTTGGAGCTCCATGACGCGTTCTTCGATGGTTCCGGCCGCGATCAGCTTGATGCTGGTCACCGTCCGGGTCTGGCCGATGCGGTGGGCGCGGTCCGTCGCCTGGGCCTCGGCGGCGGGATTCCACCAAGGGTCGAAGTGGATGACCGTGTCGGCCCCGGTGAGATTCAGGCCGGTGCCGCCCGCCTTCAGGGACATCAGCATGACGGGGATGGTCGGGGTCGAGTTGAAGGTATCGCAGACGCCTTGGCGGTCCTTGGTCGAGCCGTCGAGGTAGCAATACGGGATGTCGCGGTCCTCGAGGGCTTCCTTGAGCAGCTGGAGCGCCGTGACGAAGGTCGAGAACACCAGCATGCGGTGGCCGGCGTCCTTGGATTCTTCGACGAGCTCGAGGAAGGCCTGGAGCTTCGCCGAATCGGCTTCGGCCAGTTTCGGGTCGAGGATGCGCGGGTCGGCGCAGATCTGGCGGAGGCGGAGGAGCTGGTTGAAGGCCGCCATCTGGATGCGGGCCTGCGTGGCGCCGCCCATTTCCATCTCGAAGATCTCCTTGCGCGTGGACTCGAGGATCTCGTCGTAGATCTTCTTCTGGTTATCCTCGAAGTCGCAGTAGACGATCTGCTCGATCTTGGCGGGCAGCTCGGGGGCGACGGCGATCTTGGAGCGGCGCAGGATGTAGGGCGCGGCCATCTGCAGGAGACGGTCGTCGTGCCACTTGCGTTCATCGGCGTGGACGCGTTCCTCGGGCTTGGGCAGATAGCCCGGCATCAGGAAGCCGAAGAGCGAGCGGAGGTCTTCGAGGGAATTCTCGACGGGCGTGCCGGTGAGGATGTAGCGGCCCTTCGCGACGAGCTGTTTGACCGCCTTGGCGGACTGCGCGCGCGGATTCTTGATGTTCTGGCCTTCGTCGCAGATCGCCGCGCCCCACGCCACGGCGGTGAACGCCGCGATGTCGCGGGCAAGGGTGCCGTAGGAGGTGATGACGAGGTCGAAGCGCTGCAGGTAATCCGGCGCGGTGAAGCGGTTCTGGCCGTGGTGGGCGAGGACCTTGAGGGAGGGAGTGAAGCGGCGGGCTTCGCGGCGCCAGTTCTCGACGAGCGAGGCGGGGCAGACCACGACGCAGGGACCGTCGTCCGGGCGGTGCTGGCGCAGGGCCTCCATGAAGGCGAGCGCCTGGACGGTCTTACCGAGGCCCATTTCGTCGGCGAGCAGGCCGCCGAGCGAATTGTTATGGATGTGCCAGAGCCAGGCCACGCCGACCTGCTGGTAGATGCGGAGCATCTTGCTCAGTTCCTCGCGGATCGGGGCGGGCTGGAGTTTCGAGAGGTTGCGGATCGCGGACGAGCGCTGGCTCCAGGTCTCGGGCGGGGCGAAGGCCGCCTGCAGTTCCTCGGCGATGGCGTCGGCGCTCGCGAGGTCGGCGAAGCCGATCTTCAGGTTGAGGTCCAGGTCCACGTCGCGCTTGGCCTCGCCGGTGATACGGCGCTGGGCGTTGCGGATCGACTCCATCAGCTCCGGCGTGATGAGACGCGGGCCGCGGTCGGTGTAGAAGAACATGCGCCCGCTGGAGAGGGCTTCCTGGATGACCTTCGGGGACTTGCCTTCCGGGTCGATGCCGATGGCGAAACGGAAGCCGTCGTTCTCCTCGGACGCGTCGCACTTCGCCTTGGCGAGGTCGACGTTGCGCAGCGAGTGCGAGAGGTTGTGCGTGAAGAACGCGTCGTTGTCCGTCATCAGGAGCTTGTGATGGCGGGCGAGGAAGTTGAGCACCTGGATGGTGCCGGCGAGATACCACTCGCGGGTGGTGGTCTCGAGCGTGAAGCCGCTGCGTTGCAGGACATCGCGGAGTTCGGCGACGGGGCCCGAAGACTGCTGGGGCAGGCGGATGCGCAGCCACTTCATCGAGCCGTCGACCCACGGACGGTCGTCGCGGCCGCGTTCCTGGGAGCGGACTTCCTGCTCCTCGGGGCCGTCGTCCGGCGTGTCGCCGGCGGCGTTGGTCTGCGGCGTGGCGACGGGTTCGTCGAGATGCTCGTGGACCTTGTCGAGATGGTCGCCGTCCCAGGTGAGCGGGGTCTCCGGCGCGTTGGCCATGCGGAAGATCCGCAGGCCTTTGCCGATGGCGAGGAGCTGGCGCAGGTGGCGGCGGGTCAGCGGGAGGATGCCCTGCAGCTTGCCGTGGCAGAGGTTCTCGAGGATCGCCAGGAAGAAGACCGTGTCGGGCTCGATGGTCCAGGCCTTGCTGCGGTCGAGGTTCTCCGGGGCCACCTGGGCGCCGTCGACGCGAAGTTCGAGGCGGCAGATGATCTCGTCGCGTACGGCAGCGGTGGCGATGTTCGGCGGCACGATGAAACGCACCTCGATGGGCGTGCCGCGTTTTTCCGAAAGGGTGAGGGATTTGAGCCGGGGTCCTGCCGGGGTCGTCTCCGCTTGCTTTGACTTTTCCTTCTTCGTGTCCGTCGTCGTTACCTTGGTCGCCGCCGTCGTCGGTGGTTTGCCGGGCGGGGCGGCCGGTCTGGCCGGCGTCGCGGGCTCAGGCTTCAGATAACCCTCCTTGGTCGCCAGCACGAGGTAAGCCGCCACGGAGTGGACGCAGAGTTTCCTTCGGCCCACCGAGACGTCGCAGCCGCATTCATTGCGCTGGAAGGTGACCGAACGGAGATTCCAGCGGGCCTCGCGGGACTCGGTGCCGTCGTCGACGAGGGCTTCCGCGACCGGAGGGGTCCAGAGCGCTTTCTTCACCATGCCCTTGGCGATCAGCTCCTTGGCAAGGAGCACGGTCGCACCGCCCGCGAGATCGATGAGATCGTCTTCGGAGATGTTGGGCAACGGCTGACGCGGCGCCATGGTGAGGGTGTGCGGTGAAAAGCGTCGTCCGAAAGGACGCGCCAAAGGAGGGAAAACCTAGCGGGAAGACGTATCGCCTAGACGGCGACGTCTTGGACCGGGACTCCTGGGTGCATCTCGAAGATGCCTACGGGGGTCGTCGGGCCTGTCATCACGATGGAATAATCCTCACCGATGCCAATGATAATCTGACCTCCGGGCATATTAACCGTCAAATCTGGGTCAACCAGGCCCATTTTACGGGCCACGGCGGCCGAAGCCGAGGAGGAGGAGCCGGACGCCATGGTGTAGCCGGCGCCGCGTTCCCAGATCTCGATGCGGACGTTCTTACGGTCCATGATCTTCATGAACTGCACGTTGGTGCGGTTCGGGAAATTGGGGTGCGTCTCGAGGTGCGGGCCGTAGGTCTTGGCGAGATCGGGCGTGAGCTCGTCGACCGGGATCACGCAGTGCGGGTTGCCGACGGTCGCGGCCCAATACTTGAAGGTCTTGCCGAGGACGGTGATCTCTTCGCCGAGGACTTCGCGGTCGGCGCCGACGTGCGGGATGACCGGCGCGCGGAAGGAGACCTTGCCCATCTCGACCCGGATGCGGTTACCGCCGTCGAAGACCTCGCAGCGGACGATGCCGCCGATGGTGTGCAGCTTGAACTCCTGGCCTTCCTTGATCCGCTTGGTCTCGAGGAGGTGGCGGCAGAAGATGCGGATACCGTTGCCGGACTTTTCGGCTTCGGAGCCGTCGGGATTCAGGATGCGCAGGCCGAAGGTACCGTCCGTGCGTTCGATCGGTCCGTAGAGGATGCCGTCGGAACCGAGGCCGAAATGGCGGTGACAGACCTTACGGATGGCTTCCGGCGAAAAGAGGGCGGGGCAGTCCTTAGGCTCAAGGACGAGGTAGTCGTTGCCGAGGGCGTGGTATTTGGCGAAACGCATGGTCGTCTTCTGATTGGGCTTTCGGGGCGGGTTTGGCAAGCAAGGGGTGGCTTATCTGTCGTCTTGGTTTCCGTCTCGGGCAGGCTTACAACCCTCCCATGCGCCTCCTGCCCCTGGTTGCCCTGTCCTGCGTCCTCTCCGCCTTCGCGGCCGAGAAACGTCCGCCGAACATCGTGCTGCTTTACTCCGATGACATCGGCTGGGGGGACCTCGGCTGTTACGGCGCGAAGGTCATCCCGACTCCGAACCTCGACCGTCTCGCCGCGCAGGGCACCCGTTTCACTTCGGGCTACTGCACCTCCGCCACGTGCACGCCGTCCCGCTACTCGCTGCTCACCGGCGAATACGCCTGGCGTCGACAAGGCACCGGTGTGCTCCCCGGTGACGCCCGTCTGATCATCAAGCCCGGTCGTCCCACGATGGCGGCCAGCCTCGCCAAACTCGGCTATGCCACCGGCGTGGTCGGCAAGTGGCATCTCGGACTCGGCTCCGGTGACGTCGATTGGAACAAGAAGATCGATCCGTCGCCCAACCAGATCGGCTTCACCTATTCGTTCATCATGGCCGCCACCGGCGACCGCGTCCCGACGGTCTTCGTCGAGGACGGCGGCGTGGTCGGACTCGATCCCAAAGATCCGATCGAGATCAGCTACAAGCAGCCTTACCCGGGCGACCCCGACCTGAAGACCGATGCGGAGCGCGCGAAACTCAAGATGGACTGGTCTCACGGTCATAACATGGCGCTCGTCAACGGCGTCGGCCGCATCGGTTGGATGAAGGGCGGCAAGGCCGCCCTCTGGAACGACGAGACGATGGGCGACACCTTCGCGGACAAGGCCTGCGGCTTCATCGCCAAGAATAAGGAGAAGCCGTTCTTCCTTTATTACGCCTCGCACGAGAACCATGTCCCGCGCGTCCATCATCCGCGCTATGCCGGTAAGACTCCGCTCGGCCCGCGTGGCGACGCGGTGGTCGCCTTCGACGATCAGGTCGGCCGCATCCTCGCCGAACTCGACAAGCAGGGCCTCGCCGAGAATACGCTCGTGATCTACACCTCGGACAATGGTCCGGTGCTCGACGATGGTTATAAGGACCAAGCGGTGGAACGGAACAAGGCCGCGGCGCATGCCCCGGCGGGTCCGTTCCGCGGCGGCAAATACAGCATCCTCGAGGGCGGCACCCGCGTGGGCTTCATTGCCCGCTGGCCCGGCCATACGCCGGTCGCCAAGGTGTCTGACGCGCTGATCTCGCAAGTGGATCTTCCGGCCGTCTTCACCAAGGTCGCCGGCGGCGATCCGGCGGAGTTCCTGAAACTCGACTCGGTCGATTCCTCCGCGGCCCTCACCGGCGGCCTGGGCCGCGAGACGCTCATCTCCAGTACGCAGGGCAACGTGCTCTCCATCCGTGACGCCCGTTGGAAGTTCATCTCGGGCGTCGGCGCCCCGGGCAAGGGCAAGAAGGCGCAAGGCCCGCTCGTCGATCTCTTGGGCGCCGAAGCCGACCAGGCTAACGACCGGCGCGATCAGGCCGGCCCGCGTCTCTTCGACCTGCTGGCGGATCCCGGCGAACGGAACAACGTCGCCCAGGAACATCCGGAAGTCGTCGCCCGGCTGAAGCCCCTGCTCGAAGCCCAGCGGGCGAAAGGTGTCGCGCAGCCGTTACCGAACTAATCGCTCGATTAATCTGCGGCGGATGCCTTCTCCCGACTTGAAGCGGGAGAGGGAAGGGTGATGCTCGGCGCATGAGCCAGACCCCTCTCCGTGTCCTCTGTGTCGGCGCCGGCCACATGGGCCGTTCGCACGCCCTCGCTTACCATAAGCTGCCCGGTTTCCAGATCGTCGGTCTGGTCACCCGCTCCGCCGAATCGCGCGCCAAGCTCAACGCCGAGCTTGGAGGAGGCTACGCGGAGTATGCCGACTTCCACGCCGCGCTCAAGGCGGCCAAGCCGGACGCGGTCTCGATCTCAAGCTATCCGGACACCCATGCCGAATACGCCGTCGCCGCGCTCGAAGCCGGTTGCCACGTCTTCGTCGAGAAGCCCCTCGCGGTCACCGTCGCCGAG
Organism: Opitutales bacterium; assembly: GCA_964202105.1. GTDB lineage: Bacteria > Verrucomicrobiota > Verrucomicrobiia > Opitutales > UBA953 > UBA953. The sequence goes on from CAXNHL010000038.1 coordinate 8,752, forward strand.
GCCGAGCAGATCGTCGCCAAGGCCAAGGCCGTGAAGCGCAAGGTGGTCATCGGTTACATCCTCCGCCACCACCCGGCCTGGACGCAGTTCATCAAGACCGTGCAGACGCTCGGCAAGCCGCTGGTCATGCGCATGAACCTGAATCAGCAGAGCTATGGCGACATGTGGAAGACCCATAAGTCCCTCCTGCAGACCTGCAGCCCCGTCGTCGACTGCGGCGTTCACTACGTCGACGTGATGTGCCTCATGACCGGCAGCCGCCCCGTGCGCGTCTCCGGCATCGGCGCCCGCCTCACGGAGGACATGCCCGCCGGCCAGATCAATTACGGCCACCTCCAGGTGACCTTCGCCGACGGCTCCGTCGGCTGGTATGAGGCCGGCTGGGGTCCGATGATGTCCGAGGAGGCCTTCTTCGTGAAGGATGTGATCGGGCCGAAGGGCTGCGTATCGATCGTCGCGGGCAAGGCCTCGCAGGCCGGCAACTCCGCCGACGTCGATTCCCACTCCGCCGCGCAGGCGCTCAAGGTGCACTCTTCGCAGCTCGGTCCCGATGGTAAGTTCACCAAGCCTGACGAGATCGTCCCGACCGAGGCCGACCCCGGTCATGACGGCCTGTGCGAACGCGAGCAGGTCTATTTCGAAAAGGCCATCCGCGAGGATCTCGATCTCACCGCGCACATGGACGACGCCGTCAA
>CAXNHL010000039.1:0-9415 GCA_964202105.1 Opitutales bacterium
GGAGGCGAAGTCGCCCGCCTGCGTTCCGACGCCATCGACATCCTGTTCGACGCCTTGTTCCTGCGCGCCGGACCGGCCGCGGCCACGCTCAGTCTGGTCGCCACGGGCGGTTATGGCCGCGCTGAACTTTGTCCGCTCAGTGATATCGATCTGCTGGTGTTGGTGCCGCGTCATTCCGCGGCGACCAAGGCCCTCGTCGAAGCGATCCTCTATCCCCTCTGGGATCTCGGCCTGAAGGTCGGCCAGTCGGTCCGGACGGTCACCGAGTCGACCAACTACGCCAAGGACGACCTGCACCTGCACGTGGCCTTGCTCGAGACGCGTCATCTGTGCGGCTCGTCCGAACTCTACGCCCAGCTCGAGGCCAAGACGGCGGCGCTGCTTTCCGGTCAGTCGTGGAAGCCTTTCGCCCGCGCGATCGTCGAGTCGCAGCGCAAGCGTCGCGAGAAAGCCGGCGGTAGCGCTTACCTGCAGGAGCCCGACCTGAAGAACGGCGTCGGCGCCCTCCGCGACGTCCAGGGCTGCGTCTGGATCGCCCGGACGGCCCGCAATGGCGTCGGTCCCGCCGGGCTCGCTGCGTCCGGCTTCCTCCCGGCTGTCGACCTCCAGAAATTCGAGGAAGCCAAGCAGGTGCTCCTGTGTCTGCGTTGCGAACTGCACTTCCAGGTCACGCGTCCGACCGAACAGCTCTCGTTGGAGCGTCAGGACACCATGTCGGCGGCGTTAGGCTTCACCGGTAGTCTGACCGAACGCATCGGCGGGATGATGCGCCAGTATTTCGACGCCGCCGACCATATCCGCCGTTGCGCGGAAATCGTCGAAGGGGCGGTCATGGGCGAACCCGAGCCCGAAGGGTGGGGCGCTCCGTTCATCATGGACGGACTGCGCGTCGTCCCTGGCGGCACCGTCACCGCGGAACATCGCCTGCTTTTCGAGGAAGACCCCGGTCGCTTGGTCCGCATGTTCCGGATCTGCCAGATCCACGAGGCCCGCCCTGACCGAGCGCTCTCGCTGCTCGTCCGCGAGCGCGCCCACCTGCTCACGCCCGAAGTCGCCCTGTCGGAGGAGTCCTGCAGCGCCCTGCGCGCGATGCTGACCGAAGGCGGACGGGTGTATGCCACGCTCAACGCACTCCGCGAGCACGGCCTCCTTTACCGGCTCGTCCCGGAGTTCGCCGGCCTGCACTGCCTGGTGCAGTTCGAATTCTACCATCGCTGGACGGCCGACGTGCATACCTTGCGCTGCCTGCGTGAGCTCGACCGTATCTACGCCGGCGAGTCGCTGGTGGAGCAGAAATACCGCGAGGTCGTGCTGGGTTCCGAGGCGCCTTCGCTGCTCTACGCCATCCTGTTCCTGCACGATATCGCCAAGTCCGGCGGCATCGAGGGCCATGCCGAACGCGGCGTGCCGATCGCGGACCGGATCCTCGAGCGGCTCGGCTTCGACGCCCGCGAGCGCGAGATCGCGGCCGGCGTCATCCGGCACCACCTGGTGATGGGTCTCTACTGGCAGCGCCACGACATCGACGATCCCGCGAACATCGAGCGATTCGCCCGGCTCATGGGCGACGAGCAGGTCCTGCGCAGTCTCTTCGTCCATACGCGCTGCGACGCCCGTGCCACTTCGCCCGACCTCTGGACCGACTTCAAGGACGGTCAGCACTGGTCGCTCTATCGCCGCACCTTGGCCCGCTTGGCCGACGCCGTCGACGACGACCATGCCGTCGCCGCCACGAAGCTGCGCGCCGCGACCACCGCCCTGCTCGGAGCTGACGTGCCCGAGGACGAGATCGAGGCCCACTTCACCACGATGCCTCCGGGCTATTACCTGCACGCCGCTCCGGAGGACGCCGCCCACCATCTGCGGATGATCCATCGTCTCATCGCCTCGGTGTCCGCGGCTGAGCCGGATGAGTCGTTGCGGCCGATCGTCGAGTGGCATGACGACGCCGGCTCGGGCCAGTCGCTCGTGACCGTTGTGACCTGGGACCGTGCCGGTCTCTTCAGCCGCATGGCGGGTGCTTTCGCCGTCGCGGGCATCAATATCGCGTCTTGTCGCGCCTTCTCGCGCGAGGACGATGTCTCGATCGACTTCTTCAAGGTCGTCCTGCCGCTCGGCAAGGAGCCGGCCTCCAAGGAGCGCTTCACGGCGGCCTTGGAGAAATCATTGCTCGGCGGTACCGACCTCCTCGCCGAGGTCGCCGCGGAGGAACAGCACGCGTTGCTGACGGCCCCGCGTCGCAAGGCCTTCGTGCCGCTGGCCGCCAAGGTGGAGGTCTATTACGAGGTCGATCTGGCCCGCACGGTCATCGAGATCCAGTGCAACGACCGACTCGGCCTGCTGTTCCGCATCGGCCGGGCCATCCAGGAGGGCGGCTACGCCATCACCTTCGCCAACATCGCCACGGAGCAAGGCTTCGCGATCGATACCTTCTACGTGATGCCCGAGCGCGGCCTGACCCGCGATCCGCAGGCCCCTGAGGGTTTGGCGGACGTCCTCCGGGGTCTGGTCAGCTGAACGGCGTACCCCCTTGCCTTGGCGGGGAAATCCGCCAACCTCGGAGATAGCCATGAACCCGCTGCTTTCGCTCCTGAAATCCGCCCTCATCGTCCTCGCCGCTGTCGTCTCCGTGCGCGCGGCCGACCCCAAGCCTTCCGCCATGACTCCTCCTAAACTTGAGAAAGCCACCTTTGGCGCCGGTTGTTTCTGGGGCGTCGAATACCAGTACGCCAAGATCCCCGGCGTCGAGTCCGCTGTCAGCGGTTACGCCGGCGGTAAGACCGACTTCCCGACCTACGAAGAGATCTGCGCCAAGGGCACCGGTCACGCCGAGGTCATCGAGGTCACGTTCGACCCGGCCAAGGTCACCTACCGCACGCTCGTGGAGTATTTCTTCAAGATGCACGACCCGACGCAGGTCAACCGTCAGGGTCCGGATATCGGCGACCAATATCGTTCGGTCATCTTCACCCACTCGCCGGAGCAGCAGAAGATCGCCGACGACGTGAAGATCGGCCTGACTCTCGCCAAGGCCTTCAGCCGTCCGATCGCCACCCAGATCGAGAAGGCCCCGAAGTTCTGGAAGGCGGAGGAATATCACCAGAAGTATTACCAGCTGCGCAACAAGAAGCCGTACTGCCACCTGGTGCCCTTCGCGGAAGAGAAGTAAGACGTGGCCGAACGCCGCCAGGGGTCGGACGATGCGCTGCCTGGCCTCGGTCAGGGGGTACCTGATGCTATCCCGGAACGTCGTCGGCCGCTCGCCTCGCGGATGCGTCCGCGTAATCTCACCGAAGTCGTCGGTCACGCGGCCTTGCTGGGCCCGGAGGCCTTGCTCCCGCGCCTGATCAAAGCCGACACCTTCGGCTCACTGCTGTTCTACGGCCCGCCCGGTTGCGGTAAGACCACCTTGGCCGAGGTCATCGCCGCGGAGACGCAATCCTTTGTCGTGCGGGTCAATGCCGTCCTGTCCGGGACGCCCGAACTCCGCGAAATCCTGGCCGACGCCCGCCGCCAGCCCTCACGCAAGACCGTGCTGGTGGTCGACGAAATCCATCGCTTCAACAAGGCGCAACAGGACCTGCTCTTGCCGGACGTCGAAGCCGGCGTGGTGCGGCTCATCGGCTGCACGACGCATAATCCTGGACTCTATGTCGTCCCGGCGCTCCTCAGCCGCAGCCACCTCTTCCGCCTCGATCCGCTGACGCCGCCGGAGATCGCCACGTTCCTTGGCACGGCCCTCGCCGACAAGGAGCGCGGCCTCGGCGCCCTCGGCGTCAAAGCCTCGGAGAAAGTCCTGCAGCAGGTCGCCGAGATGGCCTCCGGTGATCTTCGTCGCGCCCTCAATTGCCTCGAGACGCTCGTGCTTTCCGCGCCGGCGCTCGGCAGCGTCACCGACGAAGCCGTGGCTTCCTTCGCGCGCGAGCGTCGCATCCGTTACGATGACGGCGGCGACGACCATTACGATACCGCGTCTGCGTTCATCAAGTCGGTGCGCGGAGGCGACCCGGATGCCGCGCTCTACTGGCTCTTCCTGATGCTCGAAGGAGGGGAGGAGCCGCGCTTCATCGCTCGCCGCCTGGTCATCTGCGCTTCCGAAGACATCGGACTCGCCGACTCCCGCGCCTTGGGCGTGGCCACCGCGGCCTTCCAGGCCTGCGAGATGGTCGGCATGCCCGAATGCGAATACGCGCTGGCCCACGCCACGCTCTTCCTCGCGCTCTCCCCGAAGAGCAACAGCACGACCTCGGCGATTTCCGCGGCCAAGGACGCCGTCCGCAATATGCCGCGCCAGGAAGTGCCGCTGCATCTCAAGGACGCGCATAACAGTCTCAACAAGAGCCTCGGTAACGGCGGAGCCTATCGCTACAGCCACGATTACCCGGAAGCCATCAGTGGTCAGGATTACCTCAGCCGTCCGTTGTCGCTCTACCATCCTGGTGACGCCGGCGCCGAGCCGCAGATCGCGGAGCGTCTCGCCCGCTGGCGCGAGCTCAAGGCCGGCCTGAAGAAGAAGGACGGACGTCCGTGAGCAAGGTCGCGCCGCGCCTGCCGTGGTTCGGTCCCGGCAAGTTCCCGCTCTACCTCGCGCCCATGGCGCGGCATACCGACGTCGCTTTCCGCCAGCTCTGCAAGGAGCAGGGCGCGGACGTCATGGTCACCGAGTTCGTCCAGTCGGAAGCGCTCATCCGCGACAACGCCAAGGCCTGGGAGATGGTCGACTTCACGGAAGGCCAGCGCCCGATGGGCGTCCAGATCTTCGGGGCCACGCCGGCTTCCATGGCCAAGGCCGCCCGGCTGGTGTGCGACCGCATGAAGCCGGATTTCCTCGACCTCAATTTCGGCTGCCCCGCCCACAAGGTCATCGAGCAGAACGCCGGCTCGGGACTCCTGCGCTGCACGCCTTTACTCTACGACCTCGTCAAGGCCGTGAAGGACGCCATCCCGGATGTCCCGCTCACCGCGAAGATGCGTCTGGGCTGGGATCATGCGACCATCGTGGCCGTCGAGGTCGCCGGTCGGCTCCAAGGGCTCGGCGTCGAGGCCATCGCGGTCCACGGCCGGACCAAGGAGCAGGGCTATTCCGGCGAGGCCCATTGGGGTTGGATCGCGCAGGTCGCGGCGGCGGTCGATATTCCCGTCATCGGCAATGGTGACGTGAAGGACGGACCCTCCGCTTTGCTGCGTCAGAAGGAATCCGGGGTCTCGGGCCTGATGATCGGTCGCGCGGCGCTCGGTAATCCTTGGATTTTCGCCCAGATCAAGGCGGCGCTGGAGGGCAGGGCGGGGGAGGCCGCCGAAACGAGCGTCCAGGCCCGCTGGGATTGCATGATTCGCTTGGCCGAGCTCACGATCGAGGTGCATGCCTCTCGGCTGGGCCATCGCGACGTCCGTTGGATGCTCGATCGCCTCCATCCGCTCACGCATGGGCTGCCCGGTTCGCGTAAACTCCGCGACCGACTCCGTCACTGCCTGAGCTTGGATGACTTGCGTCGCCTGCGGGACGAGCATCTCGCCGAAACGGCGAAGTGAATTAAAACCCCTATTCACAGGGGAACGATGAGCGTGTGACGGACGTGCAACAGAAACCTCATTTTCTTATCTACAGGGGGGCTGTTAATAACCTGTGCAGGGCTTGCACTTGTCCCTCGTCTCCGCGCCTCCACAAAGGCGTCTCGATTCGCACCCCTCGGATCGACACCGGCCTCTTCTCCGGACCCTAAACGAAGGAATCCCTTTTTAACCCTTCCAAACCACCTTTCATCAACGACTTACGGCGTGAATCCTTTCTGTCCCAAATTCGGAACAGAAGCAGCCAAAGAGTCGAGTCCGTCACCTTGACGATTGTTTTACAAAAATACCTCACTTTCGGGCTTCCAAAGAGCCTGTGAACAACCTTTCTCAACCCTCCCCCTTTCTCATGTCCTCTTCCGTCAGCCACCTCTCCCTTTGGGAAACCGCCAAAAGCGAACTCCGTAACGTACTTCCGCGCGCCGACTTCGAAACCTGGATCTCTTCTCTGCAACCGATCGGCATCGTCGAAGGCAAAGTCCTCGTCTTGGAAGCTCCGTCGGTCCTCACCGAAGCCTGGGTCAACAGCAACTACGCCGAGATGCTCCGCCGTCAGCTCACGCTGGTCGCCGGACGTAACATGGACTACCGCCTGACGGCTTCCGTCGACGCCGCCCGTGAAGTCGCTCCGGCGCCGGCTCCGGTCGCCCGCGCTGCGCGTCAGGCCGCTTCCTCGCCGGCTCCGGCGATCAAGGCGACCAACACTTTCGACAACTTCATCGTCGGTCCGGAGAACGAGATGGCCCATGGCGCTTCGCTCGCCGTCGCCAAGGAACCCGGCCACTACTACAACCCGCTCTTCATCCATGGCCCGACCGGTCTGGGTAAGACCCACCTGATGCACGCCATCGCGCATTCGGTCTACGCCGCCAATCCGCAGGCCCGCATCGCCTACATTTCCTCGGAGACCTTCACCAACGATTTCATCCAGGCCCTCCAGACCGGCAGCGTCGCCTCGTTCCGCCGTCGCTACCGCGAACTCGACCTGCTCCTGATCGACGACATCCACTTCCTCGCCGGCAAGGAGTCCACGCAGGACGAGTTCTTCCACACTTTCAACGAGCTGCATAACAATCATAAGCAGGTGGTCCTGACCAGCGACCGTCCGGCTTCCGAGATCGCCAAGCTCCAGGAACGCCTCGTCTCCCGCTTCCAGTGGGGTATGGTCTGCTCCATCCAGGCCCCCGGCCTCGAGACCCGCATCGCCATCCTGCGCAAGAAGGCGGCCGCCCGCGGCCTCGACCTGCAGCCGGAAATCGCCGAGTTCATCGCCTCCCGCATCGCCCGCAACGTCCGCAACCTCGAAGGCGCCGTCACCCGCATCGTCGGCCTCGTGGGCATGACCCGCAAGCCCCTCGAACTCGCCCAGGTCGAGAAGCTCCTCCACGACATCCTCGTCGAAGAAGCCAGCCACACCCTCACGGCCGAAGTCATCCAGCGTAAGGTCGCCGAGCACTACCGCATCCAGATGTCCGACATGACCTCCAAGCGCCGGATGCAGAACATCGCTTTCCCCCGTCAGGTCGCCATGTACCTCGCCACCCAGCTCACCGGCATGTCCCTCGTGTCGATCGGCCAGGCTTTCGGCGGTCGCGACCACGGCACGGTCATCCACGCCCGCAAGACGGTCGTCAACCAGATGGAAGTGGACGCGAACGTGCGCCGCACGGTCGAGTATCTCCGCGCCCAGCTGTCGATGAACCGCTGATTTCCGGTTGTCAGTGATGCCAACCAGGGCCCGACGTGTGTCGGGCCCTTCTCTTTGGATGACCGGCGAAGGGGTGGGGTTGTCACTTGCTACTTGGGGATAATCCGCCTTCATAAGCCCGTTCCTTCCTAGTCTTTCCCAGGGGAGTCCGTCACCGGACTGAGATGAGGCTTGGCCTCGAACCCTCGTACCTGATGCGCCTCGGCGCCGTAGGAAGCGGACTGTGCAGCCCATAACATCCCCGTTTCCGCGAACCTTCCAGGTCCGCGTGGACAGGCTTTGCCTCCGGCCCTCGGGTCCCACCTTTCCTCCACCCCTCTATCCTATGGTCTCCGACAACAAGCCCACCACCTTTCCGAACTCGACGCGCGTCTATGTGCCCGGTTCGCGCCCTGATCTCCTCGTGCCGATGCGCGAGGTGAAGTTGGCCGATACCTCCCGCCCCGATGGCGCGAAGTCGCCCAATGAGCCGGTCCGCATCTATGATACGTCCGGTCCTTGGGGCGATCCGGCTTTCCATGGCGACGTCGAGAAGGGCCTGCCGGCCATCCGCGCCGCCTGGATCCTCGAACGTGGCGACGTCGAAGCCGTCCCCGGCCGCGAGCTGAAGCCCGAAGACGACGGCTACCTTTCTTGGAAGCACGCCGAGACCGCCCAGCGCGCGACCTCCCGCAACCGCCTGGTCCAGTTCGACCGTGCCGACCGTAAGGTCTACAAGGGCAAGCCCGGCCAGCGCCCGACCCAGCTCGCCTACGCGAAGCAGGGCATCATCACGCCCGAGATGGAGTATATCGCCATCCGCGAGAACATGCGCCTGGCGACCGAGCAGCCGGAATCGACCCGCCGTCATGACCTGACCTTCCAGCACAAGGGTGAGTCCTTCGGCGCCGCCATCCCGAAGGTGATCACGCCGGAGTTCGTCCGCTCCGAGGTCGCCCGCGGCCGTGCCATCATCCCGGCCAACATCAATCACCCCGAGCTTGAGCCGATGATCATCGGCCGTAACTTCCTGGTGAAGATCAACACCAACATCGGCAACTCGGCCGTCGCGTCCTCCATCGAGGAAGAGGTCGAGAAGATGCGCTGGTCCATCAAGTGGGGAGGTGACACGCTCATGGATCTTTCCACGGGCAAGAACATCCACCAGACCCGCGAGTGGATCCTCCGTAACTGCCCTGTGCCGGTCGGCACTGTGCCGATCTACCAGGCCCTCGAGAAGGTCAACGGCCGCGCCGAAGACCTCACCTGGGAGATCTTCCGCGACACCCTTATCGAACAGGCCGAGCAGGGCGTCGACTACTTCACGATCCACGCCGGCGTCCGCCTGGCTTACATCCCGATGACCGCCCGTCGCGTCACCGGTATCGTCTCCCGCGGCGGCTCGATCATGGCTAAGTGGTGCCTCTCGCACCATAAGGAGAACTTCCTCTATACCCATTGGGACGACATCTGCGACATCATGGCCGCCTATGACGTCAGCTTCTCGATCGGCGACGGCCTCCGACCCGGCTCGATCGCCGACGCCAACGACGACGCCCAGTTCGCCGAACTCAAGACGCAGGGTGAGCTGACCACGCGCGCCTGGGAGCGCGGCGTGCAGGTCATGAACGAAGGCCCCGGCCACGTGCCGATGCACATGATCAAGGAGAACATGGACAAGCAGCTGGAGTGGTGCCACGAGGCCCCGTTCTACACGCTCGGACCCCTCACGACCGACATCGCCCCGGGCTACGACCACATCACGTCCGCCATCGGCGCCGCGATGATCGGCTGGTACGGCACCGCGATGCTCTGCTACGTCACGCCGAAGGAACACCTCGGCCTGCCGAACAAGAACGACGTCCGCGAGGGCGTCATCGCCTACAAGATCGCCGCCCACGCCGCCGACCTCGCCAAGGGCCACCCCGCCGCGCAGATCCGCGACAACGCGCTCTCCAAGGCCCGTTTCGAATTCCGCTGGCCCGACCAGTTCGCCTTGGCCCTCGATCCCGAGCGCGCCCAGGAATACCACGACGAGACCCTCCCGCAGGAGTCCGCCAAGACCGCGCACTTCTGCTCCATGTGCGGACCGAACTTCTGCTCGATGCGCATCTCCGACGACATCCGGAAGTTCGCCGACGCCCAGGGCGTCTCCGA
>CAXNHL010000040.1:0-9280 GCA_964202105.1 Opitutales bacterium
CGCAAGTCGCTGACCCTCGTCCATAAGGGCAATATCATGAAGTATACCGAAGGCGCCTTCATGAAGTGGGGCTACGACCTCGCCAAGAGCGAGTTCGGCGCGGTCGAGATCGACGGCGGCCCCTGGTGCAAGATCCCCGAAGGCAAGCCCGGCGCCGGCCTCGTCATCAAGGACGCGATCGCCGACATCACCCTCCAGCAGGTGCTCACGCGCCCGACCGACTTCGACGTCATCGCCACGCTCAACCTGAACGGCGACTACCTCTCCGACGCCCTCGCGGCGCAGGTCGGCGGCATCGGCATCGCTCCCGGCGGCAACATCAACTACCTCACCGGCCACGCGATCTTCGAGGCCACCCACGGCACCGCTCCCAAGTACGCCGACAAGGACGTCGTCAATCCGGGTTCCGTCGTGCTCTCGGGCGAGATGATGCTCCGCTACATGGGTTGGACCGAAGCGGCCGACCTCGTGCTCAAGGGCCTCAACGGCGCCATCGGCGGCGGCCGCGTCACTTACGACTTCGCCCGCCAGATGCAGGGCGCGACCGAGATCAAGTGCTCGGAGTTCGGCGACGCGATCATCGCGTCGATGTGACGTCCCCGCAGTCCGTCTCCTCCTCGCCGTTGGCGGCCCCTTGGGGCTTGCCAACGGTTTGTTTTTGGGCGGAAATAGCACTCAACGATCATCAACATGAAAAACGCCTTCACCGCTCTCGCCCTCGCCGTCTTCGTCGCAGGCGGCCACGCCCAGGAGGCCGCTGCCGCCGCTCCGGCCCCGGTCTCGGCTTCCACCCAGGATCTCTCCCTCCGCGGCGCCGTCGCCTGGCAGGCCAAGAACGTCTTCCGCGGCATCGAGCGCTCCGACAGCCAGGGCCTCGTCCAGACTTCCGTCACCCTCGACTACAGCGCGCCCGGCCTCAGCGGCATCTCGATCTACGGCAGCTTCTTCAACGCCGATTCCGTCGAGCGCACTTACGCCGTCGGTCTCCGCCGCGACTTCTCCTTCGGCGAAGTCGACGTCGGTTACCAGCGCCTGACCGCCACGACCGTCCGCACTATCGCCACCCACGGCGTCACCCAGATCGACTCCAACCGCGAAGTCTACGCCGGTGTCTCCCTTGCGAACATCGCCCTCAAGCCCTCGGCCTACGTCTACCATAGCACTGAACTGAAGCAGACGACCTTCGAGGTCGCCGGCTCCAAGGCCTTCGCCGGCTCGAATGTCGGCCTCACCGGCTGCGATATCGTGGTCAAGGGCTACGCCGGCCTTACGGACGCTTCGACCTCGGTCTACGCGACCCAGAACGCTTACCGCTACCTCGGCGCCTCCCTGGACGTGACCCGTCAGGTCGGCCGCGGTCCGGAACTGGGCGCCGGCGTCAGCTGGGCCCATAACAGCGACGGCCAGGTCCAGACCGCCGGTTCGATCTTCTGGGCTCGGGTCTACGCCAAGTTCATCTTCTGACCTGCCGTCGGCAGGGAAGGGCAGGGAGGCGCGGCCAAGGTCGCGCCTCCCTTGTTTTTGGCTTATTTAGGGCAGGCCCCCGCCGGGGCGCATTCGGGTGTTGACGGAGGGGGGTCCTTTCCCATGTTCCCGCTTTCCCTCTTTATGAAGACCACGCTAGCCAAGAACGTGCAGCTCAAGGACAAGACCTGGTATGTCGTCGACGCCAAGGATCAGGTCCTGGGCCGTGTTGCCGTCAAGATCGCCAATATTCTCCGCGGCCGTCACAAGCCCACCTACACCCCCCACGTCGACACCGGTGACTACGTCATCGTGATCAACGCCGACAAGGTCCGCCTCACCGGCTCCAAGGAAGAGGACAAGACCTACATGTTCTACACCGGCTGGGTCGGTACCGCCTACCGCCGCACCGCCGCCGCCATGCGCGAGCGTCGCCCCGAGTTCCTGGTCACCCACGCCGTCAAGGGCATGCTCCCCAAGAACCGCCTCGCCAACGCCATGCTCCTGAAGCTGCGCGTCTACGCCGGCGACAAGCACGACCACGCCGCCTCCAACCCGATCCCTTTCAAGGGTTAATCGACCGATCCTTTCGCAATGAGCGCCAAGTCCTCCGCCATCCTCGCTGTCGGCCGTCGTAAGACCGCCTCGGCCCGCATCCGCCTTTCCCGCGGTACCGGTGTCATCGTCGTCAACGGCAAGCCCGTCGAAGAGTACCTCTACACCGAGGCCCTGGTGAAGTCCGCCACCCTCCCGATCACGACCGCCGGCCTCGACGGCCAGCTCGACGTCATCGTCCGTGTCATCGGCGGCGGCCCCAACGGCCAGGCCGGTGCCATCTCCCATGGTCTCGCTCGCGCGATCCAGAAGATGGACGCCACCCTCCGCGCCCCTCTGAAGAAAGAAGGTCTCCTTACCCGCGATGGCCGTATGCGCGAACGTAAGAAGCCCGGCCGCCCCGGCGCCCGCAAGCGCTTCCAGTTCTCCAAGCGTTAATCCGCAAAGGGACAGGAAACCTCGAAGGCCCCGGCACCCCGGGGCCTTTTTGTTGCCCAGTTCGCCCACTCCAGCCATCAGTTCGTCATCCTAAACCACCAAACTCTCAAGCCATGTCCCAAAACCTGACCAAGGTCGGCATCGTCGGCGCCTCCGGGTACACCGGGGAGGAGCTCGTCCGTGTCCTGGCCCGCCACCCGCGGGTCAAGCTCGCCGCGGTCTGTTCCCGGACCTTGGCCGGGAAGTCCGTGGCCGAGGAGATCCCGCGGCTCCGGGGCGTCGTCGACCCGGCGCTGGTCTTCTCCGCTTCCTCGCCCGAGGAATGCGCGAAGTCCGACGTGGACGTCTGGTTCCTGGCGCTGCCGCACGGCGTCGCCGCCGAATACGCCGCTCCGCTCGTCGCCGCCGGCAAGCGGGTCCTCGACCTGTCCGCCGACTTCCGTCTCCGCGACCTCGCGCTCTACAAAAAGTATTACGGCCATGACCATCCCGCGCCGGCGCTCGCCGCGCAGGCCCGTTACGTCATCCCGGAACTCCAGACGGACGACGCGTGGAAGTCCGCGCAGCTCATCGCCTGCCCGGGCTGCTACCCGACCAGCATCCAGGTGCCGCTCGTGCCGCTCCTGCGCGCCGGGCTGCTCAAGCCCGAGCCGGGTCGCCTGATCATCAATTCCTACAGCGGCGTCTCCGGCGCCGGCAAGAAAGCCGACGTGGCGTTCCTGTTCTCCGAGCGCGACAGCTCGATCAAGGCCTACGGCATCCCCGGTCACCGGCACATCGCCGAGATCGAGGAGCAGTTCGGCGCGGCCGCCGGCCAGCCGGTCGTCGTGCAGTTCAATCCGCACCTCGCCCCGATGCACCGGGGCATCGCCACGACCATCGTCGTGCCCGCCCCCGGCGTCACCGTCGCCCAGGTCGAAGCCGTCTGGCAGAAGACCTACGCCGGCCGGCCGTTCGTGACCTTGCTCAAGTCGGGCGAGTTCCCCGACACCGCCCACGTCGCCAATACCAACCGGGTCGCCTGCTCGGTCGTCGCCGACGCGCGCACGGGCAACCTCATCATCACCTCGGTGATCGATAATCTGCTCAAGGGCGCCGGCGGCCAGGCGGTCCAGAACCTCAACCTGATGATGGGTTGGGACGAGGCCGAAGGCCTGCGTTGATCTTTCTCCATGTCCATCGAGTTCACTAATGATTCGCCGGGTGTCTCCGACGTGCCCGGCTTCCGCGTCGGCGCCGCCGGCTGCGATATCCGCAACAAGTCGACCGACCGTCTCGACCTGACGCTCGTCGTGGCCGACCGCCCGTGCGCCGCCGCCGGTGTCTTCACGACCAATGACGTGAAGGCCGCCCCGGTGCGCTTCTGCCAGCAGGTCCTCGCCGTCTCCGCGGACCAGATCCGCGGCATCGTCGGTAACAGCGGCAACGCCAACGCCTGCACGGCCGCCCAGGGCGATGCCGACGCCGTCGCGATGGCCAAGCTCTCCGCCGCCGCCGTGGGCGCGCCGGACGACGCCTTCCTCGTCTGCTCCACCGGTCGTATCGGCGAACTGCTCCCGATGGCCAAGATCGCCGAAGGTATCAAGGTGTCTGCCTCCCGTCTCTCGCGCGACGCCGCCGAAGGCGTGCGTTCCGCCAACGCCATCCTCACTTCCGACACCCGCCCGAAGTCCGTCACCGCGCGCTTCGTCTGGGAGGGCAAGACCGTCACCCTCGCCGGCATCGCCAAAGGCGCCGGCATGATCGAGCCCAACATGGCCACGATGCTCGCGTTCGTCTGCACCGATGCCGCCGCTTCGCCGGCCGAGCTCAAGGCCGCCCTCAAGGCTTCCTCCGACCAGTCCTTCAACTGCGTCAGCGTCGACGGCGACATGTCCACCAACGACACCGTGCTCCTGCTCGCCTCCGGCGTCTCCGGCGTCTCCGTGGGCGCGTCCGCTCCGGCGGCGCTGCGCACGCTCTTCCAGGACGCCCTCGACAAGGTCTGCTTCGCCCTGGCGGAGAAGATCGTGGGCGACGGCGAGAAGATCACCAAGGTCGTTTCCGTGGAGATCGAAGGCGCCCGCACCCGCGCCGACGCCGAGAAGGTCGCCCGCGCGATCGGCAACTCTCTTCTGGTGAAGTCCTCCTGGTATGGCGAAGACCCGAACTGGGGCCGCTTGGCCGATGCCGCCGGCTACGCCCGGACGGGGCTGGATGAGGCCAAGCTGGACATCTACTACGACGACGTCCCCGCCGTCCTGGGCGGTAAGCCGCTGCCTGAGAACAAGCCTAAGTGGAAAGAGGTCGTGAAGGCCGCCCGTTTCGCCGTCCGCCTGAAGCTCAACCTCGGCGACGCCAAGTTCCGGCTCCTGGCCGCGGACCTCACTGACGGGTACGTTAACTACAACAAGAGCGAATAAGGTTTTCCGTTTACTCTCCCGTCCGCAATCCCGACACTTCGTCCCGCAAGATGAGCATTCCCGCCGCGCAAAAAGCCGAGGTCCTTCACGAGGCGCTTCCCTACATCCATAAGTTCCGTGGCTCCACCTTCGTGGTTAAGTACGGCGGCAGCTTCATGGACGACCCGAATCCGGAAGGCCGCGACCGCGTGGCCACCGACATCGCCTTCCTGGCGGCCGTCGGCATCCAGGTCGTCGTCGTGCACGGCGGCGGCAAGGCCATCACCCGCGCGATGGACAAGGCCGGCATCAAGTCCGAGTTCCGCGGCGGCATGCGCGTCACCGACGCCGCCACCGTCAAGATCGTCGAGGAGACCCTCAATCAAGAGATCAACGGCCAGATCTGCGAATCCCTCAAGGCTCGCGGTGCCAACCCGCTCGGCATGCCGGGCAACCACGTGAACCTCTGCGAGAAGCTCTTCGGTGCGGACGAGAAGGGCCAGCCCGTCGACATCGGCTTCGTCGGCGACATCAAGTTCGTGAAGACGAAGCTCATCAAGAAGGCCCTGGCCGACGGCCACCTGCCGGTCGTCTCGCCCATCGCGCTCGACGCCGACGACCAGGCCTACAACACCAATGCCGACGTCGCCGCCGCGGCCGTCGCCAATTCTCTCCGCGCCCGCCGCCTCATCTTCATGAGCGACGTCCCCGGCCTGCTGGCCGACCCGAAGAACCCCGACTCCCTGATCACCACGCTCAAGGTGAGCGAGGTCGACGAACTCAAGCGCAAGGGCGTGATCGCCGGCGGGATGATCCCGAAGGTCGACAGCGCCGTGAAGGCCCTGAAGGAAGGCGTCCGCCGCGTGCACTTCATCGACGGCCGCGTCCCGCACGCGCTCCTGCTCGAAGTCTTCACCGACAAGGGCATCGGCACCGAAATCGTCCACGGTTGATGAACGGCCCCTCCGCAGATCCCACCGCCGCGAACTACGCGGCCAACGTCGCCCACAATTACGGCGCGCCGCCCATCACGCTCGTGAAGGGGCAGGGGACGCTCGTCTGGGACGCCGCCGGCAAGCGGTACCTCGACTTCGCCTCGGGCATCGCGGTCAACGCCGTCGGTCACGCCCACCCGCATTGGGTGAAGCGCGTCACCGAACAGGCCGGTAAGCTCGTCCACGTCAGCAACCTCTACCGGAACGAACCGCAGGGCGAACTCGCCCACGCGCTTTCGCTCCGTTGCGGCCCCGGCCGCGTGATCTTCTGCAACAGCGGCGCCGAAGCCAACGAAGGCCTGCTGAAGCTCGCTCGTCTCCATGGCCAGCGCAAGTCCGGCGCGGAAGGCGCCTGCATCGGCGTCATCGTGGCCGAGAAGGCTTTCCACGGACGCACGTTCGGCGGCATGTCTGCCACGCCGCAGGAGAAGATCCAGAAGGGCTTCCGTCCGTTGTTGTCCGGCTTCACCGCCGTCCCGCTCAACGACCTCGCCGCCTGGGACAAGGCCATCGACGCCCAGACCACCGCCGCCGTGCTGATCGAATCGATCCAGGGCGAAGGCGGCGTGAATCCCGCCACTTCGGAGTTCCTCCGCGGGGTCGAGAAGATCTGCCGCGAGCGCAACGTCCTGTTCCTGATCGACGAGATCCAGTGCGGCATCGGCCGGACCGGTAAGTTCTTCGCTTACGAGCATGCGGGCGTGAAGCCCGACGCGATCGCCATGGCCAAGGGCCTCGGCGGCGGTTTCCCCATCGGCGCGATCTGGATGGCTCCTCCGCACGACGACCTCTTCCAGGCGGGTTCGCATGGCACCACTTTCGGTGGCGGCCCTCTCGCGGCTACCGCCGGTCTGGCCGTGCTCGAGATCCTCGAGTCCGAACAGCTTGTCGCCAAGGTCGCCGAGCGCTCCGTCGCCTGGCATGCCGCGCTCCGTGAGCTCGTCGTCCTCCGCCCTGACCTCGTCAAAGAAGTCCGCGGCGCCGGCTACATGGTCGGCGTCATCCTGCACATCGACCCGGTTCCGGTGGTCGCCGCCCTCCGTGAGGCCGGCATCCTCACCGCGCCGGCGGGCGGCGTGGCGGTACGTCTGCTGCCCCCGCTCAACGCCTCGCCGGCCGAGCTGGCCGAGTCCGTGGCGATCCTGCGTCAGGTCCTAGGCGGTTGGAAGGCCGCCTGAGCGGTTTTCCGCCCTTATTTTCCGCTGTCCAAACGGTTCGGCAGGGCTATGTTCGAACGCTTTCCGAGATGCGTCATTTCCTGAAGGAGACCGACCTGAGCCCGGCCGAAACGGCCCAGGTCTTCGCCGCCGCCGCGGCCCTCAAGGCCGGTCGCGGCCAATCCGCCGGCACCGCCCTCGCGCACCAGTCCTGGGGCCTGATGTTCTTCAAGAAGAGCACCCGTACCCGCGTCTCCTTCCAGGTCGGCGTCCATGAGCTCGGCGGCCTGCCGGTGATGCTCAACGCCGACGACCTCCAGATCTCCCGTGGCGAGACCGTCGCCGACACCGCGCGCGTCCTTTCCCGTTACCTCCACGGCATGGTCATCCGCTGCCACGAGCACAGCCTGCTCGAGGAGTTCGCCCGCTGCGGCACGATGCCGGTCGTCAACGCGCTGTCCGACTTCCTGCATCCGTGCCAGTTCATGACGGACATGTTCACGCTCGCCGAACGCTACGCGCCCGGCCGTCCGGAACAGTATGCCGCTTCGCTGAAGGGCAAGAAGGTCGCCTTCCTCGGCGACACAGCCTGCAACATGGCGAACTCCTTCGTGCTCGGCGGCGCCGCCCTCGGCGTCGAGATCGCGCTCGCCGGCCCCGCCGGTTATGAGCCTGGCGCCGAGGTCCGCGCCCAGCTGAAGAAGGACGGACTCGCCGAGTCCTTCACCTTCTCGACCGACCCCGCCGCCGCCGTCAAGGGCGCCGACATGGTCTACACCGACGTCTGGGTGAGCATGGGCATGGAAGCCGAGAAGGCCGAGCGCTTGCGCACCATGCAGCCTTATCAGGTCAACGCGAAGCTGATGTCCTTGGCCAAGCCGTCGGCCTACTTCATGCACTGCCTCCCGGCCCACCCTGGCGAGGAAGTCTCCGCCGAAGTGCTCGGGAGCAAGCAGAGCATCATCTTCGACCAAGCCGAGAACCGTCTGCACGTGCAGAAGGCCATCCTCGCGCACCTCGCCGCCCACCGCGGCTGATTTTTCCATCCCACTAACATGAGCAAGAAGAAGAAAATCGTCCTGGCCTACTCCGGTGGCCTCGACACCTCCGTCCTCCTTTCCTGGATCAAGGACAAGCACAACGCCGAGATGATCGCGTTCTGCGCCGACATCGGCCAGGAAGACGAGCTCAAGGGCCTTAAGCAGAAGGCCATGAAGACCGGCGCCTCCAAGCTTTACATCGACGACCTCCAGGCCGAGTTCGCCCGCGATTTCATCTTCCCGATGATGCAGGCCAGCGCCATCTACGAAGGCCAGTATTACCTCGGCACCTCCATCGCGCGCCCGCTCATCGCCAAGCGCATGGTCGAGATCGCTCGCAAGGAAGGCGCCACCGCCATCGCTCACGGCGCCACCGGCAAGGGTAACGACCAGGTTCGCTTTGAGCTCACCTGCGCCGCCCTCGCCCCGGACCTCGAGATCATCGCCCCTTGGCGCAACGAAGCCTTCCGTAAGGATTTTCCCGGCCGCGCCGAGATGATCGCTTATTGCGCCGACCACAAAATCCCGGTCGAAGCCAGCGCCAAGAAGCCTTACTCCTCCGACCGCAACCTCCTGCACATCTCGTTCGAGGCTGGTATCCTCGAGGACCCGTGGATGGACGCTTTCCATCCTTCGAACAAGGCCATGTTCAAGCTGTCCGTCTCCCCGGAGGATGCTCCGAACAAGGCCGAGTACGCTGAACTCGAGTTCCGCCAGGGCGACTGCGTCGCCGTCAACGGCAAGAAGCTCGATCCCCTCGGCGTCATGCGTACCCTCAATAAGATTGGTGGCCGCCATGGCGTCGGCCGCGTCGACATGGTCGAGAACCGCTTCGTCGGCATGAAGAGCCGCGGAGTCTACGAGACCCCGGGCGGCACGATTCTGCACTTTGCCCACCGTCAGATCGAGTCTCTGACCATGGACCGCGAGGTGATGAACCTGCGCGACTCACTCGTCCCGCGCTACGCTACGCTCGTCTACAACGGCTTCTGGTATGCTCCGGAGCGCCTCGCCCTCCAGGCCCTCATCACCGAGTCCCAGCGCAACGTCACCGGTACCGTCCGCGTGAAGCTCTACAAGGGCTGCGTCTACGTCGCTGGCCGCAAGAGCCCGCGTTCGCTCTACAATCCGCACATCGCCACCATGGAAGCGGATCCGACCAAGGCTTACAACCAGGACGACGCGACGGGCTTCATCCGCCTCAACGGCCTGCGTCTCCGCGTGAACTCGAAGGTCAACGGCGTCGCGAA
>CAXNHL010000041.1:0-9183 GCA_964202105.1 Opitutales bacterium
CTGATGGCCATGCGACGAGAGTGGTAGCACGGGGGTGCGAAAACCCGCAACCGCAAACCCCCTCGGCTTGCTTCTCCGCCCGACCGCCGTTTGATGGAAACTCGCCATGGCGGACTCTCGGCTCACCCTCCCCGACCTCTGGCAGCAGGACGCCCTCCGCGCCTTGCGGCAAGGCGAGGACGTCATCATCCAAGCCCCGACCGGCGCCGGGAAGACCTATGTCTTCGAACTGCTCATCCGGGGAGGCCACCGCGGCCAGGCGGTCTACACGGTACCGACCCGGGCCCTGGCCAATGACAAGCGGGCCGAATGGCTCGCCCTCGGCTGGGACGTGGGCATCGCGACCGGAGACGTCAGCGCCAACCTCGGCGCCCCCGTCATCGTGGCGACTCTGGAGACCCAACGGCATCGCTTCCTGGAAGGCCGCCACCCGGACCTGCTGGTGGTGGACGAATATCAGATGCTGGCCGATGCCCGCCGCGGGGCGGCCTACGAGACCGTGTTGGCGATCGCCCCACCCTCGACCCAGCTCCTGCTCCTCAGCGGCAGCGTCTCCAACCCTAAGGCCGTAGCCGAATGGCTCCGCAGTCGCGGTCGTAAGGTCACCCTGATCGAGGAACACACCCGGCCGATCCCGCTCGAGGAGATCTCCCTCGACGCCCTGGAGACCCGCGAGCCCACCGGCATCAAAGGCCATATCGCCCGCGCGGTCATCCGGGCCGTCCTGGGCGACCTCGGACCGATCCTGGTCTTTGCCCCCCGTCGACGCGCCGCCGAGCAGATCGCCCGCGACATCGCGGCCGGCCTGCCCTTGGGCAACGGCCCCCAACTCTCCCCGAGCCAACGCAGCCTCGCCGGCGACGACCTCAACCGTCTCCTGCGCCAAGGAGTCGGCCTCCATCACAGCGGGCTGACCTTCGAACAGCGGACCGAACTGATCGAACCTTGGGCCAAGGCGGGCAAGCTGAGCGTGGTCGTGGCCACGACCGGCCTGGCCTCGGGCATCAACTTCTCGCTCCGCTCGGTGCTGGTGACCGACCGACGCTACGCCGCCGATCACGCCGAACGGGAAATCCGCCCCGACGAACTGCTACAGATGTTCGGCCGAGCCGGCCGCCGAGGCCTCGACGATCGTGGCTTCGCGCTCTGGACCGGTGACAGCCCCCGCCTCGGCGAAGCCAAGCCGCTCCAGCTGAAGCGGAGCGAGGCGCTCGACTGGCCGGCCTTCCTGTCGGTGATGCGCCGCGCCGAAGACCCCAAGGCCGCCGCGCAGTCGCTCGCCGCCTCCCTCTTCACCCGTGAGCCGATCGACCTCGCGCTGGATCGCTTGGACGATGAAGAGACACCGACCGACCAGCCCGAGCCGGTCGCCGGCGCGACCCGCCAGATCGACGAGATCCTCGGCCGCAACGGCACGTGGCAACGCGAACGCCCGACGCACATGGTCCCGCTTTCGCAGGCCCTCATCTACGTGAAGGAAGCCTGGTATCCCGCCTTGTCCAAGCCCGACTCCTTGCGCGCCCTCGCCTACGGGACGCCCTGCAAACTCGAGACGGGTGACGAGGTCCGCTACGGACGCACGATCACGCTGGCTCACTTCCCCAAGGAGACCGGCGCCTCGCAGCTGACACCGGCGGACTGGCTGCTGAAGGCGCTACGCAAACAGGAGAACGGTCGCAGCCGGCCGCGCACCTGGAAACTGGAACTCCTCGAAAAAGAAATCCTACCCTTGCTCCCGCTGCTCACCCAAGGCGGCGTCGCTTACGGCGGCCTCTTCCTCGGTCGCGACAGCGTCCAAGTGAAGCTCGACTACTCGCGCGCCGACGTCCGCGTCTGGCCCGACGCCGACAACCATCCGCTCATCAACCCGCCGCGCCGCTCCGTCGCGAAGCAGGATATCAACCTGCGCGAAGTCCTCGGCGGCGGCACGCTGCACACCGCGCGCGCCGGCCGGCTCTGGCAGAAGCTCGGCCTCATCGACGTCGCCGGCCGACCGACCGACCGCGGTCACGTCGCCTCGCTCTTCCAACACGGCGAAGGCCTCGCCGTCGCGGCGGCGCTCGAGGACCAGGCCTACGACGCCCATGCGCTCGCCTGGGATCTCGCCGAACTGCGGGCCGGCGAACGCGTCGCCTCCGCGGGCCGTAATTCCAGCCGCCTCGGGGCCTGCTGCCGCCTGACTTATAAGTCTCTTACCGCCGAAGGCTACCTGCGGGAAGGCCTGCCGGTCGGCTTCGGCGAAGGCTGCGCCGAGGCGCTCAAAGGCTTTGCCCTGCATGGCAAGATCCCACCGGTCGACGCCGACGGCCAGGGTCCCGGCCAAGGCGACCTGGAACGCGCCGTCCTCGAATGGCGGAGCACCCTGCAGCTCATCGCGCACGGCCCGGCCCACCCTTCGCAACGCTGGCAGCAGCTGCGCGCGGCCGCCCAGGAAGTCCTCGGACGGATCGTCGGGCCGACGCCGGCGGCGCGCTGAGGCTTACTTGCCGGTGATGGCCTTCGCGGCCGCCTTGGCCATCTCGCCGGCGCCCGCGGTGTTCGGGTGCACGCGGTCCGGCAGCATCTCCGGCGACTTCTCGAGCGCCGCATGCATGTCGATCACGCCGCAGCCGAGCTCCTTCGCGAGCGCGTCGACGCGCGGGATCTCCTTCTGGATGTTCTCCTCGTTGATGCCGTAGTTACCCTTGCCGGGGACCGGCACGGGACGGCAGACGAACACCTTCGGCTTGGACTTCAGGGACTGGAAAGACTTCACGAGCTCGCGGTAGTCGGCTTCGAACTCGGCCTCGAACTTCCAGTTCTGCGGCTTGGTGTCGTTGGTGCCGAGCATGATGATCACGATCGCCGGTTCCATCGCGAGGGCCGCCTGGTATTTCTTTTCCTTCCAATAAGGGAAGTCGCCCTTCTTCAGGAGCGTGCGGCCGCTGACGCCGAAGTTACCGACCTGATAGCCTTCGCCGAGCAAGGCCTGCAGCTGGGACGGGTAGGACTGGCCGGGCTTGGCGCCGGCGCCCTGGGTGATGCTGTCGCCGACGCAGGCGACTTTGATGGGTTCGGCGGCGGAGGCGGTCATGATCGAAAGCAGGGCGAGGAGGAGGATTCGCATGGGGTTACCCTAATCAAAGCCGCCCGAAGGGCTTTCCAAGGCCGAAGTCGCCCCTTTTGCCCTTCCCTGCGGGCCCGGCGGACGCTAACTTGCCCGGACAGTCATACATGTGCGTTCGCACGGAGCAATCCGTGAGGAAAGTCCGGACACCACAGGGCAGGATTCCCGCCGCAAGTCGGGGCACGTCGCAAGACGTGACGGATAGTGCCACAGAGAAGATACCGCCTCCTCCGCAAGGAACGAGGTAAGGGTGAAAAGGTGGGGTAAGAGCCCACCGCTCGAAGGGTAACCGACGAGGCAAGGTAAACCCAATCCGGTGCAAGACGAACAGGGACCGTCCGAGGTCGCCCACCAAGGTCCCGGGTTGTCGCACCGCCGCAAGGCGGGTCCGCAAGGTCAGAGAAATGAACGCGCAGGGGATCGGCGAGAGCCGCCCAAGGACAGAATCCGGCTTATAGTGTATGGCTCAAAAGACGGAGGGCCGAACGGAAACGTTCGGCCCTCCCCCTTTGCGGACTGCTCAAGCCACTCAGCTGCGCTGGGCGATCGGCGAGTATTTGCGCTCGGTGTGACCGACGTAGATCTGGCGCGGGCGATGAATCTTCTGCTTCGGGGTCTCGGCGATTTCCTTCCAGTGCGAGATCCAGCCGGGCATGCGGCCGATGGCGAAGATGACGGTGAACATCTCCGTCGGGATGCCGATGGCCTTGAGGATGATGCCCGAGTAGAAGTCGACGTTCGGGTAGAGGTTGCGCTGCTTGAAGTAAGGGTCGTTGAGCGCGGCTTCTTCGAGGCGCATGGCGATGGCCAGGAGCGGGTCGTTGATGCCGAGTACCTTGAGGACCTTGTCGCACTGGGCCTTGATGATCTTGGCGCGCGGGTCGTAGTTCTTATACACGCGGTGACCGAAGCCCATGAGGCGGACGCTCTTGGTCTTGTCCTTGGCGTCGGCGATGAAGCGCGAGCCGTCGTCGCCGGATGCGTGGATCTCCTCAAGCATCTCGATGACGGCCTGGTTGGCGCCGCCGTGCAGCGGACCCCAGAGGGCGCAGACGCCGGCGGAGACGGACGGGAAGAGATTGGCGCCGCCGGAGGCGACCATGCGCACGGTGGACGTGGAGCAGTTCTGCTCGTGGTCGGCGTGCAGGAGGAGGATCAGGTCGAGCGCGCGGGCGATCTCCGGGTGCACGGCGTAATCGACGTTGGGCTGCGAGAAGAGCAGGTGCAGGAAGTTGGAGCAGTAATCGAGACCCGGCTTCGGGTACACGGGCGGCTGGCCTTCCTTGGAGCGGTGGGCGAGCGCGGCGAGGGTGCGGACCTTGGAAATCAAGACGGCGGCGGTGGCGTCGAACTTGGCCAAGTCATGGGTGCGCTCGTTGGTGCCGAGCTCGGGGTAGTAGCAACCGAGGGTGTTCAGCGTGGCGGACAACACGGCCATCGGGTGGGCGTTGCCGGGGAAGCCGCTGAGGGCGATGCGCAGGCCTTCGTGGATCTGCGAATTGTCCAGGATGCGGGCCTTGAAGGCCGTCAGCTGGGCGGCCGTGGGCAGTTCGCCGTAGATCAGCAGGTAGGCCGTCTCGATGAAGTTGGACTTCTCGGCGAGCTCTTCGATGCCGTAGCCGCGGTAGCGCAGGATGCCCTTCTCGCCGTCGATGAAGGTGACCTTGGACTCGCAGGCGCCGGTGTTGGCGTAGCCGTCGTCGAAAGTGATGTAGCCGGTGTCGTCACGCAGCTTACGGACGTCGACCCCGCGTTCGCCTTCGGTGCCGACGACGATGGGGAGGACGATTTCCTTGTCGTCCAGTTTGAGAGAGGCGGTTTTGGAGCTCATGGCGGGGATAGGGTCCGCCGAGAGTCGCAATACCCTTCAGCGGACGGACAAGGTCAGGAAATTGCGGTAGAGTTGCAAGCCTTTGACCTGACTTTTCTCCGGATGGAACTGGGTCGCGAAGACCCGTCCGCGCCGGACCCCGCTCACGAAACGGCCCGCATAATCGGTCTCGCACCACACCAAGGAGGGGTCGGTCTCGACCACCCGGTAACTATGGACAAAATAGAAGGGCTCCCCTTCCGCTCGCAGGCCCTGGGTCAACGGGGCGCCGGGCTTGAAGATGGCTTCGTTCCAGCCCATGTGCGGAATCCGCAGGCCAGGCTGGGACGGAAAACGGCGGACGATGCCGGGGAACACGCCCAGACCCGGGCGGTCGGCTTCCTCGGAACGCTCGAACAGGACCTGCAGGCCCATGCAGACCCCGAGGAACGGACGGTCGGCGGCGATCCACTGTTTCAGGAAGGATTCGAAGTCGTTACGACGGATGCAGTCCATGCAGTCCGCCATGGCGCCCTGCCCCGGGAACACGACCAGCTCGGCCTGCTCGGCCTCGGCCGGGGTCGCGGCCAGGAACGCATCGGCGCCGGCGGCGACCATGGCGCGGCTGACGCTGCGCAGGTTACCCATCCCGTAATCGATGACGGCCACCCGCGGGCGGCGCGCTGTCGCGGAGGCTTCCACGGTCAGGCCAGCGTACCCTTGGTGCTCGGCACGCGGCCACCCTGGCGCGGGTCGACTTCGAGCGCCTCACGCAGAGCGCGGGCGAAGGCCTTGAACAGGGCTTCGGCGATGTGGTGCGGCTCGTCGCCGTATTCGAGCTTCAGGTGCAGGTTGCAGCCGAGCGAATTGGCGAGTCCTTGGAAGAACTCGCGGACGAGCGCGATGTTGAAGTCCTTCACCATGTAGTTGGTGATCTCGACCTGGTAGACCATCATCGGACGATTGCTGAGGTCGACGGCGCAGCGGGCCAGGGTCTCGTCCATCGGGAGGATGAAGAAACCATAGCGGCGGATGCCGGCCTTGTCACCGAGCGCTTCCTTGATGGCCTGACCGAGGACGATGCCGACGTCTTCCACGGTGTGGTGGTAGTCGACGTCGGTGTCGCCGGTCGCCTTGACCTTGAGGTCGACGAGCGAGTGACGGGAGAAGAGCGTCAGCATGTGGTCGAAGAAGGCCACCCCGGTGGCGATTTCCGACGTGCCGGTGCCGTCCAGGTTCACCTCGAGGGCGATCTTGGTCTCGGCGGTATCCCGGCGGAGGCTGGCTTTGCGGACGGCTGCGCTCATCCCTCAGAAATCCCCGCGGAAGGCCGGATTGTCAACCTCACCCTTCCATCCAGACCGCCACGGCCTGCAGGAAGACGTCGGTTTCCTGTTCCGTGCCCACGGAGATGCGCAGGGACTTCTCGGTGAGGCGATGGTTCGGGAAACGGCGGACGAGGATCTTCTGGGCGCGGAGGAACTCGAAGCAATGGGCGGCGGTCTCGACCGAGGCCGGACGTTTCGTCGAGACGGGCGCGGCGAGCACGAAATTACCGGCGGCGGGATTCACCTGCCAGCCGAGTTTGCGGAGCGCGGCGGCGAGGCGGTCGCGCGTGGCGCGCACCTGGGCGACGGTCACGTCGAGCCACTCGCGGTCGTCAAGCGCGGCCGCGGCGGCGACCTGCGCGAGGCGGTCGACGTTGTAGCTGTCGCGGACGCGATGGAGCACCTCGGCGACGGCGGGCGGACAGAGCGCGTAGCCGACGCGCAGGCCGGCGAGCGCATGGGCCTTGGACATGGTGCGAGTGACGACGACGTTCGGGAATTCACGCACGAGCGCGACGCAGTCGGCGTCGGCGAAGGCGGCGTAGGCTTCGTCGACGACGAGCAGTCCAGGGAAAGCCTTGGCGAGCGAGCGGACGACGTCCGTCGCGAAGGCCACGCCGAGCGGGGCGTTCGGATTGGTGAGGAAGAAGACCGCGGCGCCGCACCGGGCGACGGCGTCGACGTCGACGCCCAAGGCGTCCGTGACCTCGACCTTGACGACTTCGGCATGCTGGGCGGCCGCGAGCACGGGATACAACGAGTAGCTCGGATTGAGCATGCCGATCGGGCGACCGGGACCGGCGTAAGCGCGGATCAGCAGGTTGAGGATGTCATCAGAACCATTACCCGCGACGACATGCGCCGCCTCAAAACCATGGAAGCGGGCGACGGCCTCGCGCAGGGGCGCGGAGTCCGGCGACGGATAGAGGCGCAGCGCCGCGCCTTCGTTGACCAAGGCGACGCGGATGGCCTCGAGCGAGCGCAGGCTCGGCGGATACGGGTTCTCGTTGGTGTTGAGCTTGACCCATCCCCCGCCCTGCGGCTGCTCGCCGGGGACGTAGGGAGACATGGCCGCGACATGCGCGTTCGCGGCAGGAAGGCGGGAAGACATCAGCGTAACTTGAGTTTGGCGGCGGCGAATTCCTGCAGCAGCGCGCGCGTCCGGGCGGCGTCATCGCAGGCGACGACCTGGGCGGCGAGCTCGCGGAGTTCGGCGGCGGTGGAATGGCGGAGGACGAAGCGGACTTCGGGCAAGGCGGCCGGGCTCATGCTGAGCTCGTGCACGCCCAGACCGATGAGCAAAGGCGCCCACACGGGGTCGCCGCCGAGTTCACCGCAGACGGCGGCGGGGATCCCGGCCTTCTGCGCGGCGGCGAAGATCGCCAGGAGCGTGCGCACGACGGCGGGATGGCACGGATCGTAAAGCGAGGCGACGCGCTGGTTGCCGCGGTCGACGGCGAGCAGGTACTGGACGAGGTCGTTGGTGCCGACGCTGAAGAAATCGGCTTCGGCCGCGAGGCTGTCGGCGACCAGCGCCGCCGAGGGGATCTCGATCATCGCGCCGAGGCGGATCGCCTCGACGGGGCGCACGCCTTCGCGGGCCAGCTCGGCCTCGACGTCGCGGAAGACGGCCTTGGCGCGACGCAGTTCTTCGACGCCGGAGATCATCGGGAACATCACCTGCACCGGACCGAGCGCGGCGGCGCGGACGAGCGCGCGGAGCTGCGGGCGGAAGACGTCGGGTCGCTCGAGACACATGCGCACGGCGCGGTAGCCCATGAAGGGATTGGCCTCGTCGGCGAGGTCGCCCAGCCGCTTGTCGCCGCCGATATCGAGCGTGCGGAAGGTCACCGGCCGGCCCTTCGCGAGGCGCACGGCTTCGGCATATTCCTCATACTGCACGTTTTCGTCGGGCCAGCCGTCGAGGCGCAGGTAAAGGTTCTCCGTACGATAGAGGCCGATGCCGCGGGCGCAGTAGGCCAACGCGTCCTCCATCTCGGCCGGATCGCCGATGTTGGCGAGCAGGCTGAAGGCCGCGCCATCCGCGGTCAGGTCCGGGAAGGAGACCTCCGCGCGCACGCGGTCGCGACGCTGGCGGATCGCCTGCTCCTTGTCGCGGTAACCCTCGATGGTCTCAGGCGTCGGATTGAGGATGACCAGGCCGGTCTCACCGTCGACGAGGATGACGTCGTCTTCGCGCACGGCTTCCATGAGCCCCTTGACGCCCACGACCGCGGGGACGTCGAGCGAACGGGCCATGATGGCGGAATGACTGGTGCGGCCGCCCTCTTCCGTCACGAACGCGAGGACACCGCCGTCGTGCAGGCCGGCGGTATCGGAAGGCGTGAGGTCGCGCGCGGCGACGACGTGTTCCTGGGCCGCCTGGCCGACGCGTTCCGGCTGGGTACCGAGCAGCTGGTCGAGCACGCGGCCGGTCACGTCACGGATGTCCGACGCCCGCTCGCGCAGGAAGTCGTCGTCCATCTTCTCGAAGATCTCGATGTAACGCTGGGCGACCTCCTGGAAACAGAACTCGACGTTGAAGCCGGAACTCCGCACCTCGCGGCTGACGTCGTCGATGAGGGCGACGTCTTCGAGCACGAGCAGGTGGGCGTCGAAGATGGAGGCCTCGGATTCGTTCAGCTTGCGGGCGACGTCGTCGCGGAGCTGCGAGATCTCCAGCCGGGTGGCGGCCAAGGCGCCCTCCAGACGGCGGATCTCGGCCTCCGGATCGGCGACCTTCTCGCAAGCGACGATGGCCATGCCCCGCATCAGCGGGTAGGCGGGACCACGGGCGACACCAGGGGCGGCGGCGATGCCAGTGAGGCGTACCTCGGGCCTGTGTTCTCCGGCCTTCATCCGTGCATCAATTGACCCCCGTCACCGAACGGAAGCAAGGCAGGATATCGGCTTCAGACCTCGACCGCCGTCGGCTCGTC